>JBLINY010000011.1:0-71802 GCA_047638695.1 Acidimicrobiales bacterium
AGAGGGAAGCGTTCGTTGGGGCACAACGGTTGAGCTTGGCTACTTCAGTCAGACCGGCGAGGAACTCGATCCGTTGGCGCGTGCCCGTGAGGTTGTTGCCGGGCCAAACCGGTCACCAGATTGGACTGACGCCCGGCTGCTCGAGTCGTTCTGGTTTGATAAGGACAGTCAGTGGGCCCAGGTTGGCACGTTGTCTGGTGGCGAACGTCGACGACTCCAGTTGCTGCAAGTATTGGCGAGCAAACCCAATGTTCTGCTGCTGGACGAGCCAACCAACGATCTCGACCTCGAGACGCTCCGGTCGCTCGAAGACTTCCTCGAAGATTGGCCTGGAGCGGTCGTGGTGGTCAGCCATGATCGAGCCTTTCTTGAGCGGGTTGTTGCCGATGCGCTGATCATCACCGATGGAGCGGCTTTTCGTTTTCCCGGTGGGTACAACGCCTGGGATCAGCACCGGCTGGCCACCGGGTCGGCAGCGTCAGGCAGTATTCACTCGAGCAGCGCGTTGGCAACGGCGAAGCCCTCGGCGGCCAAAAAGGGCGATACGCGTAGCAAACCCTCGGGCGGTCGCTCGGCCAGCACGCTCGGGCATCTGATTCGTGAAGCCGAGAAGGCGCTGGTCAAGCTGGACAAACGCAAAGGGCGCCTGAATCAGTCGTTGGTCGAGGTCCAGAGTGACCATGCCGAGTTGGCCCGTCTCGGTGCCGAACTCGCCACCGTCGAGGCAGAACTGGCCGAAGTCGAGGAACGGTGGATGGAACTCTCAGAGGAGCGAGAGGGATAGAGATCGTTCGGCCGGGCGACGCCGGTCTGGGTGACTATGGACCCTGGACCACCATCGCGACCGAGTTGATGCTGACGTCGGGACGAACCACCAGAGGAGTCACGATGACAGAAACCCAGAAACCCAACGAGGACACGATGGTGCACCACATCTGCGAACTCGCGGCCTCCGCCGACGACGTAGTAGCGATGCTTCGGAGACCGCATGACCAGGCAGAGATTCACCCCGAAGCACTCGGGCGGGCCGAGCAGCTTTCCGCCGGCCTGAGAGACATCATCGAGGCCTTGACGCACCACGACCACTTGGTCATGACCGTCGACGACGTGTGGAAGACCCTCACCATCGAACACCGAGAGAGCGGCGACGGTTTCGTGACCTGATCAGGAAGCGGGACAAAGGTGGTTCACCGGCTCGCTGCAGGCTCGACGCGCCCGACGCCGTCGCTTCCGCCATCGCCGCCGATACATGCTGCTCCGGTCAGCGTCAGAGCCAAAGCCATCACAACCAGCCAGAAGCGGTTCATCCATTGTCCCATGCTCGGATCATGATCACGCGTGGTGACTGCACCAGAGTCGTTGGTCCATAGGCGGGATCGTGGCGATTCATCCCGCCTCGACTGCATCGCTCCTGACCTCTGCATCGGTCCTGACCTCGACAATCGGCCGCCGTCTTTCTTCGCCGTGGTCCGGGCAAATCGGGACGTTCGGCCCCGAGGATCCCGAGGTCGTCTCGGCAGACTCGTTTGTCATGACCGAGACCCTCAGTCTGTTCTTCGCTCTGCTTGCCCTCAGCGGTGCGGTCGCCGTTGTCGGGGTACTGGTGGCGCAATTGGGACGATTTGGTTCGCGGTCCATGCAAAGCCCGGCTTCCTTGCTGCTTGACTCGATCGCTCCGGCCGCAATCCTGCTTGCGTTCCTCGCTGCAGCCACCGCAATGGCGGGCAGCTTGTACTACTCGGAGGTTGCTGGCTACGACCCGTGTCGCCTCTGCTGGGTGCAACGAGGATTCATGTACCCATCGGCTCTCATACTGGGGGTCGCTACCTGGCTGCAGAGACCGCGGCTCAGCTGGGTGGCCGTCGCGTTGTCGATCCCCGGTCTTGCTGTCGCAGGGTTTCACCGGGCTGAGCAACAGTTGCCCGAGTCGATCGGCGGAGTTTGCGCGGTCGACAACCCTTGCTCGAGCCGGTACGTCGACGAGTTCGGTTTCGTGACCATTCCCACGATGGCCGCAGTTGGTTTCGCCCTCTTGCTTGTACTGATCCCGCTTGCCTTTCGTGGCCAACGTCTGGAGCCGGAAGATGCGAATCGGTTGGCGTGTGGGAGTACCCGAGCAGAGGACCACGTATGAAAACCGCCAACCGTTCCAGTCGAGGATTTGTTCTCGCCCTCGTTGCGATCTTTGTGACCGGTCTCGGGGTTGTTGCCGTGTTGGCAAACAGCCGCACGTCTGAACTTGCACGCGGGGCTGAAGTGACCGGCATCCCGATCGGGTCCGATGTCGAGTCGACGGCCCCTCTTGTCATCGATGGGGCGCCCTTGGTCGAGATGCCGGCCAGCGGCGTACTGATTGACCCCACCGAGGATCCGGCTATTGGTGAGATTGCGCCCACCGTTCGGGGCACCGATTTCTCAGGAAACGAACAGGCAATTGCGGCCGATGGGCGAGGCAAAGCGATTCTCTTCCTCGCTCACTGGTGTCCAGATTGCCAACGTGAAGTCTCCCTGGTCGTCGATCTGCTGGCGGCTAGTCGGCCCGAAGGTTTCGACTTGATAGCGGTCTCAACGGCTGTCGATTCGGGTGCAGCGAACTACCCGCCGAACGCGTGGTTGGCAACGGAACGTTGGAGCGACCCAATCATCAGGGACAGTGCGTTGAGCGAAGGGTTGCGGGCCTATGGCGGTGGCGGTTTCCCGTACGTGGTCTACCTCGACGGTGACAATAGGGTGGTGGGTCGGTCGAGCGGTGAACTTGACGAGGCGACGATACGGCGGCTCTGGTCCCTCACCATTGCCCAGAGGTAGCCGGCGAGAACTGCTATGGATTCCGGACAAGTTTCCACAGTCATTCGTTCTCGACGAAGTGATGGACTGAGCGGCCAACTATGACGAAACAACCGGCACCGCGTGATGCGATCGATGATCCTTGGGATCGGGTCATTTGGGCCGGAGCGGCTTTTGGCCTGGTTCTGGCCTCAGGTACCGTGGCGTTTCGTTTGTTGGGGCTGCCCTGGATCGACGCCTTTTATCAGACCCTGGTTACGGTTTCGACGGTCGGCTTCACCGAGATCGGCCCCGAGTACGGCGTCGAGATCACCCAGTCCTACCGAATTGTTTCGTCTCTGCTGATCTTGATTGGGGTCGGCGTTGGTCTGTATTCGATCGGACTCTTCTTCGAAGCTTTGATGGAGGGCCGCCTAACCGACCATGTGGGAAGGTCACGCATGCGCAAAGAGATCGATCATTTGGCGGGCCACATCATTGTGTGTGGTTGGGGTCAGGTCGGCCGAGCTATAGCCGCCAGCCTGGTGGCCTCGGGCCAGCCGGTGGTGGTGGTCGACCGTCGCCCCGAAGCATCGAGTCAGGCCGGCCCTCTGGACGCCCGGCTGGTGGTGACCGGCGAGGCGACCGACGATGAGGTGCTCAAGTCGGCTGGGATCGAGCGGGCCAGGAGCCTTGTCGTCGCGCTCGATGGCGAGCCAGACAATCTGTTCGTCACCCTGTCCGGTCGGGCGCTCAACCCATCGTTGTTCATCGTTACAAGAGCCGTCGGACCATCAGCGACGCCCAAACTCCTCCAGGCGGGGGCTGACCGGGTCGTCAACCCGCACCAGATCGGGGCCAGCAGGATGGCGTCGTTCGTCGTTCAGCCCAACGTGGCCGACTTCCTCGGGGAGACAATGACGGACCACAATCTCGAGGTGCGCCTGGGCGAGATAGAGATCGGCCCACGCAGCGGCCTAGCTGATCAGTCGCTGGCCGAGTCAGAATTCCTTTCGGCCAGCGGGCTGACCTTGTTGGCTGTACGGAGACCCAATGGGTCATTTGAACACCGGCGTGACGATGCATGGGTGCCGCTCACGGGTGACGTGCTCATCGTTTTGGGGACGTCCGACCAACACCGGGCCGGGACGGACTGGCTGGCCCGCCGGTGAATTTGCCTTGACGCCCAAAGCCGGGCCGAGGCCGAGAGCCCAGGTGGTCGGGTTCCCTTTTCTCGGCGCTGCCGGCACTTCTGCCGATCAAATGCCCATGGCGCTCAAGTAGTAAGCAACGTCATTCACCGCTTGGGTGATGCTTGGGTGATCGGTTTCGAACCGATGGATGACGTCCCGGAGCCGGCTGGCCGCTGAGGTCGCCTCATCGGTGTTTTCCGACGTTTCCTGTTGCGCCTCAGCGGCTTCGCGCAGCGGTTCTAGATCTGGTGCTGGGTCCCGCTCGAGGAGTTCAACCAACCGGTCGACGGCCGCGGTGAAGCCGACCTGTTGGCCGGTCGCTCCGGGATCGGCTGCTCGTTGGTCGGCTGCGCGTCGGTCGGCTATCTCAGGAGCTGGCAGTACCAGCACAGGTAGAGGCGAGAGTTTCAGCAGGGTTGACGCAACGCTTCCAAGTACTACCCGCTGTTCAACGCGGTGTTTGTGCCCAACAGCGACGATCATCTGGGCATCCCATGCAGTCGCATTGTCGATGATCACCTCGACAACCGGGCCCACGATCACATGGGCCTCGGCGTCGACTCCGTGGGCGGCGAAGATGGCGGCCTGTTCAGCAAGCTGGGTGAACTCATCGCTGAGTTCCTGATCATGACGGAACTCGTCGTATGTCTCGTTGGTCTCGGCGTGTCCGACGAAGGCTGGCTCTGGAGCGGCCGCGTGAAGGAGGTGGACCTTCCAGCCGGTGGCCTTGGCCAGTTCGCACACGGGCCCGAGGTCGACCTTGGGTGAAGGGGTATCGAGGGCGACAACGATGCTCTGGAGAGTCATGAAGGTCGATGGTGTCGCTCGGGACGCGATCTGTCCCGGGCCGAAAGTCACCAACGGATCACCATCGTGTGTCCGAGCTGACGAGGACGAAGCGGCACGCTCGGTGACCTTTGACCCTGACCGATGTCTACTGGTTGTGGCCAAATCGATGCGTGGACTCCTACCAGGAAACGTGCAACTCCTTCACGTGGGATCAGGCCCGGGCCACCCTCGATGGGCTTCCCAACGACCGGGGTCTGAATATTGCCTATGAGGCGGTCGATCGCCATGTCAACGGGGGCCGAGGCCACCTTGTGGCCATTCGCTGGTTGCCGAAGTCGGGCGAAACAGTCGACGTGACGTACGCCGAGTTGGCACGAAGAACCAATCGTTTCGCCGGTGCTCTGCATCAGCTGGGATACCGGGGAGGTCATGGGGTGGCCACGTTGTCTGGCCGAGTTCTCGATCTCTACGTGGCAGCCCTGGGAACCTTGAAGGGTGGCGGTGTCTATACGCCCTTGTTCTCGGCTTTCGGACCCGATCCCATTGCCATGCGCATGAACTTGGGCCGGATCGATGTCCTCGTCACCACCGCGGTGCTGTATCGCCGAAAGGTGGCGGCGCTTCGTCTTGATCTGCCGCACCTGAAGCACGTTCTGCTGATTGGCGGCGGGGCATCAGAGTTCGATGATTCGTCTGTTGTTGACCTGGATGAGTTGCTCGCGAGCGCCCCCGATCATTTCGACATTCCGCCGACCGATCCGGAGAGTCGGGCGTTGTTGCACTTCACCAGCGGCACGACGGGTGAACCAAAGGGAGCGATACACGTGCACGAAGCGGTCGTGGCCCACGCTGCGACCGGTCAGATGGTGCTCGATCTCAAGGCCGGGGACATCTTCTGGTGTACGGCGGACCCCGGATGGGTGACCGGAACCTCCTATGGCATCATTTCACCGCTCGTCAATGGTGTCACCAGCATTGTCGATGAGGCCGAGTTCGACGCCGAACGTTGGTATCGAACGCTGCAGGACCAGCGTGTCAACGTCTTTTATACGGCCCCCACGGCGCTGCGAATGTTGCAGCGGGTCGGGGCCGAAGCCGCCGCTGATTTCGATCTGCCGGCGCTCCGGTTGGTGGCGAGTGTTGGCGAACCGCTCGACCCAGAATCGGTTCAGTGGGCCCGGGATGTGTTCGGCGTGCCGGTGCTGGACAACTGGTGGCAGACCGAGACCGGCGGAATCATGGTGGCCAACTACCGAACGGAACTTGTCAAGCCGGGCTCGATGGGCCGCCCTGTCCCTGGGATCAGCGTGGGGCTGCTGCGATGCGACGAAGAAGGCGAGATCGAACGAGATCACGGTGGGAAGCCGATCGAGATAACAGCAACCGACGAGGTTGGCGAGCTATCGATTGAGGTCGGTTGGCCATCGATGTTCCGTGGCTACCTCGACCAGGATGAACGTTACGCCCAGTCCTTCGACGGCGGCTGGTATCACTCGGGGGATCTGGCCCGGCGAGACGCCGATGGGTACTACTGGTTTGTTGGTCGTAACAACGACGTGATCAAGTCGGCTGGCCATCTGATCGGTCCTTTCGAGGTCGAGTCAGCGCTGACCGAGCACCCGGCGGTTGTCGAAGCCGCCGTGATTGGCAAGCCCGAACCAACCGTCGGTGCCGTTGTTAAAGCGTTTGTCGTGTTGGCAGCCGGCTACCAATCGTCGGAAGAACTTCGCCGTGAGCTACTGGGCCACGCTCGAAAACGTCTCGGGGCAGCGGTAGCTCCGCGGGAGGTCGACTTCGTCGATGATCTGCCTCATACCCGAAGTGGCAAGATCATGCGGCGCCTGCTGAAGGCCCGCGAGCTAGGACTGGACGAAGGTGATGTGTCCACGCTCGAGCATCCAATGGCGGCGGGGCCGGACCGAACATTCAAGCGGTCGAGCTCGAGGCAGGAGAGCACCTGATGATGGACCGACGAGTTCGAATGCTGGCCGACATGATCCGTATCAGAGTGTTCGAGGAGCGATGCGCCGAGCTGTACGGACAGATGAAGATTCGTGGCTTCCTCCACCTCTACGTGGGCGAAGAAGCGATCGCGGCCGGTCTCATTCCGCAGTTGTCAGCCGAGGACGCCATCCTGGCGACGTATCGCGAACATGGCCACGCACTTCTGCGTGGCGTTGGCGCCGGGCGGATCATGGCCGAAATGTTCGGCAAGGCGAACGGCTGCTCGGGTGGTCGGGGCGGCTCGATGCATCTGTTCGATCTCAAGACGCGCTTCTACGGTGGTAACGCCATCGTCGGTGGGCACCTGCCGCTGGCCGTCGGTTTGGCTTTGGCCGACAAGATGCAGGGTCGCGAGAATCAGGTCACTGTGTGCTTCTTCGGCGAAGGAGCCATGGCCGAGGGAGAGTTCCACGAGGCCATGAATCTCGCAGCCCTTTGGCATCTGCCGGTGCTCTTTTGCTGCGAGAACAATCTGTACGCGATGGGGACCTCCCTGGTCAGCAGCGAATCGCAGACGGACCTGGCCTTGAAAGCCAGCGCCTACCAGATGCCAGCCTGGAGCGTGGATGGGATGGACGTCGATGCGGTGGCCCAGACCGCCGGTGCAGCTCTGGCCACAATTCGGTCCGGGGGTGGGCCAGTTTTCGTTGAATGCAAGACCTATCGGTTCCGGGCCCACTCGATGTTCGACCCTGACCGCTATCGAGAGCACGACGAGATCGAGCTCTGGAAGGAACGCGACCCGATCACGACCCATGCCGATCGTCTCGTTGCCGAGAGCTTTGTGACCGATGAAGACATCGAGATGTTGTGGGCCAATGCTCGAGAGGAGACCGATGACGCCGTCGACTATGCCGAAGTGGCAGTCGAGGAATCGGTCGAAACCCTCCAACGTCACGTCTACGCCGAACCTCGAGGAGGGCTGGCATGAGTTCCGTCGACGAGAACGCTTCGTTCATCTCTTATCGGGCAGCGATGCGGGAGGCCATACGCGACGCCATGTTGGCCGACGATCGGGTGTTCATCATGGGGGAGGACGTAGCCGACTACGGCGGCACTTACGCCGTCACCATGGGACTAGCCGAAGAGTTCGGCAAAGACCGAGTCCGCAACACCCCCTTGTCGGAGTCAGGTTTTGTTGGGGCCGGAATCGGTGCCGCTCTCGGTGGTATGCGGCCGATTGTCGAGATCATGACCGTCAACTTCAGTCTGCTGGCCCTGGACCAGATTGTGAATACTGCGGCCACCCTGCGTCACATGTCTGGCGGCCAGATGGGTGTGCCACTGGTGATTCGCATGACGACGGGTGCCGGACGGCAGTTGGCTGCGCAGCATTCGCACAGTCTCGAGGGCTGGTATGCACACGTTCCTGGGTTGAAGGTTGTGGCCCCGGCGACCGTGGCCGATGCCCGCTGGATGCTGCCAGAGGCTTTGGCCGACCCCGACCCGGTCATCATTTTCGAACACAGTGGGTTGTACAACGTCAAGGATGACCCCGGGCTGGGACCGGTGACCATTGATACCGCGGCGGTGCGACGGGCTGGGAACGATGTGACCTTGGTGGCTTCGGCCGGGATGGTGTCGAAGGCCATGGCCGCGGGAGACGAACTGGAGATGGCTGGTATTTCGGCCGAGGTCATTGATCTGCGGTCGCTCCGACCACTGGACATGGGCACACTCGAGGCCTCAGTGGGTCGGACCCACCGGGCCGTTGTGGTGGATGAGGGGTGGCGCACCGGTGGGCTTTCAGCGGAGGTCTCGGCCGCTATCACCGAGCGGTGCTTCTTCACTCTCGACGCTCCGGTGGCGAGAGTGGCTGCGGTCGAGGTACCCATTCCGTACGCCAAACATCTGGAGGACGCCGCGATTCCTCAGGTCAGCGACATCGTGGCCGCAAGCACGGCCCTCGTGAACGAAGGCGGCGTCGGTGACTGATGTGTTCGAGCTGCCGTCGCTGGGGGCCGATATGGAGACCGGCACGGTTCTTGAATGGTATGTGCAGCCGGGCGATCGGGTGGAGCGCGGATCACTCGTGGCGTTGGTCTCGACGGAGAAGGCCGATGTCGACGTTGAAATCTGGCAAGCAGGTGTGGTCGCCGAGTTCCTGGTCGACGTCGGCCAGGAAATTCCGATCGGGACCCCCCTGCTCCGACTCGGTGAGCCGGCCGTCGACTCCCGAACCGACTCCGACTCCCGAACCGACTTCGATGCCCGAACGGATGCCGTCGGCTCGAGTCAGTCGACTCCGATTGCTCATGTCGTACAAACGGCAACGGAAACCGAAACGAAAACGGCACCAGCGATACTCGCTCCCGCGGCCGTTCGAACGTTGGCCGGGAGGGACGTCGGCCGGGTTCGTGCATCGCCCCGAGCCCGCGCCGTGGCAGAGCAGCAGGGGATCGATCTGACTGCGGTGGCTGGAACTGGACCGGGCGGAGCGGTACTGGAGCGAGATCTTACGCAGCTGGCTGTGGCCAGCAAGCCCGCTGGGGCAACCCAGGCCGAATCGGCCTCGTCCCTGGCGGCAGACGACCGCCGAGCGGCGATGCGTCGCGTCATCGCTGATCGGATGGCAAAGGCCAACGCCGAGATCCCGCATTACCACCTGGATCTCGACGTGGACATGGGCCAGGCCATGGCCTGGCTCGAGGCCCACAACGAGAAACTGGATCTGTCGGAACGGGTACTGCCGGCGGCTCTGTTGTTGCAGGCGACGGCCGTTGCCTCGGTGGCGGTGCCAGAGCTCAACGGCAATTGGGGGGACGGAGCGTTCCGGCCGGTCGAGGGCTCCGACGTCGCGGTTGTGGTTTCACTGCGCGGTGGTGGGCTTGTCACCCCCAAGATCGCAGACGTCGCTGATCGGAGCACGGACGATGTGATGGGTGCGCTGAAGGAAGTTGTGGCCGGTGCCCGACGCGGTGCGCTGCGGAGTAGCTGGATGAGCCCGGCCGGGATCACGGTTACCAATCTCGGGGACCGGGGGGCCGACCGTGTTCATGGGGTGATCTTCCCCCCGCAAGTTGGGTTGGTCGGATTTGGTGGCATTCGTTCCCAACCATGGGTCATCGAGGGCGAGATTGTGGTGCGTCCGGTGGTGACCGTGTCGCTGACCGCCGACCATCGGGCCACCGATGCTGCGATCGGCAGCCGCTTTCTTCGTACGTTGGCGAAACATCTTCAAACATTGGAGGGGTCATGAAAAGACTCTCGACCGAACAAGCGATGGCGGTCATCAAGGAAGCCATCACGACCATCGCTCCCGACGTCGAGGCCGAGCTGTCGAGCCTCGACCCGGCAGTTGATCTGTGGGAGCTCTTCGAGCTCGATTCGATGGACCATCTGAATGTGATGGTTGAAATTCAGGATCAGACCGGTGTGGACGTACCCGACCGGGAGTACGGACGACTACGCAGCTTGGCGTCGCTCGCCGGGTATGTGGCCGGGGCCTGACGGCTGTGTGGCCGATGCCTGTCGGCAGACCACCCGAGATGGCGGGACCTTCGCCTCTGTGGCGCTGGGCAACAGGTTTCTAGATTCGTTGATACGAGCCGAGTGCGGAGGAACCGTGATGAACGAGACGAAGACCAGCCAGATCCCACTGCGTTTCGGTGATCAGCAACCAATCGACGAACTGTTGGTTCCCGTTGTCGATGAGGTGTGGAGCGATCGAGCGACAAAGGTGGCTGCAGAACTCGCGGAACGCTGGGACATACCCCTTCGCTTCGTTCATATGGCCTTGCCCGGCGAGGCCCAGCCGTTCTCGGTTGCCCCCAATCGTGTATCGGTCGAGAAGCCCCACATCGACATTCGGGCGACGACCGTCGAGGGGGAGGATGTGGCTGCCGTTGTTCTTGGCGAGGCAGGCCGCGGCACCGTGATCGTGTTGTCCACCGATCACGCAAGGGAGTGGACGAAGACCCGATCGGTTGGCGAAACACTGGTGCGAACAGCACCAGACCCGGTCATCCTCTGCGGGCCTCGCGTGGTCCCTCAGCCGATGACCGGCTCGGTCATCGTGACTCTCGACGGTTCATCAACGGCCGAGGCGGCCATCGATCTCGGTCGGAGCATGGCCAGCAGCCTCGGCACCACCCTCTGGTTGGTTCAGGTCGTCGACGCCGCCCGTGTTGCCCAGGTGAAGAAGCTCTCCGATGCCGGTGAGCGAGTCTCCGAGAGCCGCTACCTGCGCAGCATGGCCGAAGCCACGGCTGTTGAGGGTCTCGATATCGGCTGGGAGATCATTCACAGCGACGACCCGGTCGGCGCCGTGGTGTCCTTCGCCGCAGAGCGGGGTTCGAGCCTCATCGTTGCTGCCTCGCACGGTGCCAGCGGACTCAGCCATCAGTTGTTCGGGAGTACCTGTCTGGGTTTCGTCGAGCGAGCCAGCGTGCCGGTCATGATCGCCCGAACCGTTCGTACCGAACACGAGCTGATGTCAGGAAAGGGCGAGGGATGAACAGCGGGTCGCCCCGGAGTGCAACCGTCTCCTCAACCAGCCCAGTCCGTGACGCCGAGCAGGGACCAATCGTGGTCGGCGTCGACGGCACCAAGACGGCGGCTCGTGCCTGTTCGTGGTCGGCATCGTTGGCTGAGGCCAGCCGTAGAAGGTTGGTTGTAGCTCACGCGTATCACGTGGGGGACTTTGCCAACGGGCCAGACTCAGCCGCTGCATCCAGTATCGAAGAGCTCACTCGCTGGATGATCACGACCGATACGGGCGGACTGCCGGACGAGCACATCACCACCACCGTCGTGTCAGGCCAAGCCGGCCCGGCCCTGATCGAGGCCACCGCCGCCTATGGGGCCTCGCTCCTAGTTCTGGGGGCGCCCCATGTCGGAGCCATCGCCCCCCATGGGTTGGGACGAGTCGTTCAGCACACCACGTCGCGGTCACCCCGCCCCATCGCCATCGTGCGAGGCCTCGGCGGCCCGCCCGCTCGCTCGCCACTGCTCGTTGGCGTCGACCCTGTAAACACCAACCTCGAGGCAGTCAACTGGT
Organism: Acidimicrobiales bacterium; assembly: GCA_047638695.1. Lineage (GTDB taxonomy): Bacteria > Actinomycetota > Acidimicrobiia > Acidimicrobiales > SZUA-35 > JAHECQ01. Next base: position 11,752 of record JBLINY010000011.1, read on the forward strand.
CCTTCGCCCTGGCAGGAACCCTCGGCGTCCCGCTGGAGGTACTGACGGTGTCAGACGACTCCAAAGCCATCGACAACGTCGAAGCGCTGCTTGCGTCGCTCGTCAGCGCGACGGGACCAGTCGTTGACCTGTTTGCGACAGAGGGCGACCCGGCCGACGAGCTGATGAAGCGGGCCGAAGAGATCGATGCGTCGACCGTCGTCGTTGGCCAGAAGAGGCGCCACAACCTCGATGGCCGGATAATGGGCCACGTCCCCTCGAAGATGATCTATCAGTCCCGGCGACCCGTGGTGCTGGTATCGCAGCGCTGATGGAAGCCTTGGCCAGCGCCCAACCCGAAGGTGCCGGCAACGCCCCGACCTGCGACGTGTGTGATCCACCACTGGCACTCGACGACCATCGGACCCTCACCATTCGCCACGCCAGCCCTGACGATCGAGAGGCCCTGGCCGGGCTCTACCAGCGGATGTCGACTGCTGACCTGCATCGACGCTTCTTCTCGGGAGGTCAACCGCTCGACAGTTTCCTGGATCGTTGGATCGACCTTGAGGGACACGGCGGGCTGTGTCTTGTCGCTGAACTCAATGAAGATGGCCCGCTTCTCGTTGGCGATGCCGGCTTTTCCCCTCAGGCTGACGGCGATGTTGAACTGGGTATTGCCATCGACCCCGATTACCGGGGCTGGCTTGGCGCGTGGTTGCTCGATTCCGTCTTTCGTCACGCCCAAGCGTGGGGAATCCCCAACATCCAGGCGCTGATCTTGGCTGACAATCGGGCAATGATGGCGCTAGCGAAACGGCGAGGATTTGTGGTTCTCGACCATCCCGACTTCAGCAAGGTGCGGTTGACCATGAGCACCGATGGGCATGTACCTTCGTGGCCAAAGAAGAAGCTCCACCCACGCGTCGTCATCGAAACCAACCGAACACGTTGGCGAGGCGAGTCTCAGCTCCGCGAGGCAGGGTTCGATGTTGCTATCTGTCCGGGCTCCTGTACAGCGGCCGGTCATTGCCCCGTGCTTGATGACGAGCACTGCCCGCTGCTCGACGGCGCCGACGCCGTCATCGTTGATCTACCTCCAGACGACCCCTTCACTGACGAGCTGCTGGCGGCCGACCGACTCATTCATCCTGGGCTCCGTCTACTCGTCGGCTCGACTACCAATCCAGACGGAACCCGCCATCGGGTCGCAACGAACGAACTGCTCGATGCCCTGGTCGATCTTGGCGGGGAACGAGACAACCACGGGGTCTAGCGACCAACTGGCGGCAGCATCATTCTCGGCGCGCCGAGCGACGAATTAGGGGCTAAGGTCCTGGCCGCGGAAGTGAATCGACTGCCATCATCACGTGATGGAAGACGAGTCTGTCCGTCGCATCGATCGGCTCGAAGAGAGAGTGGGGCAGCTCGAATCTGAGGTCGCGCTCTTGCGAGCGGTGCCTGCTGCGCCCTATCCGACGGTGTTCCCCGGGCCGATACCACCGCCACCGACTCTCTCCCAACCGACTCTCTCCCAACCGGTGGGGGAGGCGACCTTGCATCATCCTCGATCCTTCGAGCTCGATGGCGAGACGGCTCTCAAGTGGGCTGGTGTCGGGCTGGTTGTCCTCGCCGTCAGCTTTCTGGTGAGCACCGCCATCAACCGGGGCTGGCTTGGCCCCGAACTTCAGTTGGTTGGGGCAGTGGCAGTGTCGGGGGCCATGACCTCTGCCGGTTTCCGGCTTCGCCTCGGCAGGAGGCCGTGGGCCCATGCGCTTTGCACCGGAGGTGTGCTGGCCTTGTTCGCCACCGTGGCATCCAGCCTGTTTCTCGATCAGTTCGACCACCGCATCGCCTTCCTCCTTACGGCTAGCACCGGGGTAGGCGGCTACGCCTTGGCCCGCCGAATCCCTTCGCAATGGGTTGCAACATCGACCCTGCTGGGATCAATGGTCGGCTGGGTGGTCATCGCCGACGGCGATGGTCCGTTCGACGCCACTCTGGCGTGGGTAACCGTGGCTGTCGCCGCAGCCATCGGACTAGGACTCGAACGCCGCTGGTTCGCCCTCCGATTGGCGGCCCAACTGGTGGGGGCGATCGGTGGCCTGGTCCTGGCATTTTCGGCCGACCCGACCCGGCAGCAAGTCGAGCTACTTGTGGTCGCGGCGATCTTCTTCGTCTCGATCGCTTGGACGCCGAGCCGCGGTCACGGTGACTCGGGATGGCGTGAAGTCGAGATCCAGCTGGTCGTCCTTGCTCCGACGTGGGCGTTCCTGGTGATCGTTGCCGCCCTTGATCTAGGTGGGGAAAGGGTGCCCGGTTCGGTCGCCATCGCTGTCGCCGTCGCTTCGGGAACACTGGGGCTGACCATCAGGCGCTGGATCCGACGTTCTCATCTCGTTTCGATGCTGGTGGGGGCGAGCATCACGCTTTCAATCGGGTCAGCGTTGTTGCTTTCGTCGACCGCCGCGTTTCTGGCCTTCGCTGTGCAGGCGGCGGGACTGGTCGTGCTCAGCCGGAAGCTGGACCGGAGAGCACGCGTGCTGCTGAACGCCGCCGCTGTCGCCCTCATCTCGGGTTCTTATGTCGCGGGTGCGACGATCCAAGGTTGGCGGGATGACCTGCTGTTCGGCGATGACATCGTGCACCTGGCCATCATCGCCTCGCTCGGCGTCGCCGCCTGGCAGACCCGAGAACGTCTCATCCAGCAGCTCGGATTCGCGTCTGTCCTGGTGGGTCTGCTGGTCTGGCTGGGGTCGGTCTTGGTGCACCTTCCCCAGGGTCAGGCTCTGGTCTCGCTCTCGTGGGCCGTTGTCGGCACGGCCTCATTGGTCGGGGGCGCCGTTCGCAAGGAGCGACTCGTTGGCGCGAGCGGGCTGGCCGTCCTTGCGGTAACGGTCGGGAAGTTGCTCACTGTCGATCTCCGAGAAGTTGACGCGCTCTGGAGAGCTGCCTTGTTCTTCGCCGTTGGCGTGGGGATCATGAGGGTCGGTTTTCTTCTTCCTCGGCTCACCGACACTGACGAGCGTCGGGGCGAAGACCCAACCCCTTAGCTAGAGCCCGATGCCAAGGGCGAGTTGCTCGGGTTCCTGGTGAGCCAACGCTTGCCGAGCTCGCGCAACCCCACGACGTCCTCGCTGCCTGGTGGTCTGGTCGAGCGCCCACGGCGGGCGGGGTCGACTCGGCCGGACGCTTGTCTTCTGCGTCGCCCAGAGACCGGGTTGTCTCGGCGACTGCTTCTGTCTTGGCCCGCTCTGCTGCTCGCTGAGCCTTGCCCGGCCAGCCATCTGGCTATCTCCTCTATAGCTGATTTGCCCTTCTGCCATAGAACGAGCCTCGACCAGGCCGGTGTCGGTTTCTAGGGCCCAAAGTCATGGTGTCCCAGACCTGGCCAAGGTCTCTGCTGGCGAGCCTTGGCGTCGGCCGAGGGCGTTTGATCTGTCAGTGGAGCTCAGGAGATCAAGGCCGGATAGAGGAGCAAATACATTAGAAGTAACGGCACTCCGGTCGTCCATCGATGCTCGATGTCGCGAATGAGTAGGGCAGTCACAATGGCCAGGATGATGGCCACCAAGACACTGGTTCGTGCCAAACCAGCGCTGAGTGTTGTTGGAAACAGCAGTGGACCGATGCCAGGTGACAAGGTGGCGTCGACGAAGCAGGAACCCAGCACGTCGCCGAGCGCCAACGCGCTCTCTGATCGGCGTACGGCCTGCGCGGCCACGACCAGCTCGGGTAGCGACGTGCCGAGCGAGAGCACGAAAAAGCTGAGCAGGAACTCGGGGGCGCCGAGCGATGACGCGATGCGGGTGAATGATTCGACGGCCAGCGTCGCTCCGACGCCGACTCCTGCCAGCCAGACAGCAGTGAGGGTTAGGTCTCGTTTCACCGAGCGGTGACCGGTCATCTCTTTCTCCGGGCTGGCCGCTGGCCGTTTGATCACAATGGTGCCAACGACCCACAAGGCGATGAGTACCGCGCCATCGACTCGGCCAAAGTGTTGGTCGGCGAAGAGGGCCGCGCCGAGAAGCAGGGCGAAAACGGTGAGAACTCCTGTGGTCAGGACCATGCCCCGTGGTGCCCGAAGGCCGCCGAGCAGGCAGACAACTCCCAACACAACGGTGGCCTGGGTCACCACCGAGCCGATGGAGTCGCCAACATTCAGATCACCGTGACCAGTCGACGAAGCGATGATGCTGTTGGCGATCTCCGGGAGATCAGTGCCGACAGCGACAATGGTGACCCCGATGACAAATGGTGAGAGCCCCAGCTGGGCGCCGAGGTCTGTTGCCGCTTCGAGGGCGTAGCTGCTGGCCCACACGGCGATGCCGAGGCCGACGACGACACCGACGGTCCAGAGGATGAGCACACGTCACCATGACCTCCGTTGCTCTTCGGCGGCCAGGGCCATTAGTCAGCACATGAGAGCCCCCGCACATGAGAGCCCAGCACATAAGAGCCCAGCACATAAGAGGGCGGCCCAGTCGTGACCTCTGGCCCTAGCCCGTTGGCTAGGTCGGCGACAACGCTGGGCATAACGGCCAGGTTGGCCCAGACGAGAGGACGTGTGATGGGTATCGTGAACACAGTTCGAGCGAAGACGACAACGCTGCTCGAGGGCGGGAAAGAGCGGGCTCGTGCGGCTCGAGTCGATCGAGCACGGTCCCACCTCTTCCGGGAGCTGGGGCAGCTTTGCTACGACCAGCGCCACGGGATAGCGGGGGCTGAGTTCGACATCGAGCGGGTCATAGCTCTGATCGACGAGTCTGCATCGCCGACCAGCTCAGTGACCGAACCCGACATCGACCTGGTAGCGACGCCGGTTGATGCTGGCGAACTGAGTGACGACAAGGCTACGGATTCCTCCCAAAGGAGTTGACCGCCGTCGAAGACCTCGACCGGTGTATTCATCATCAAGGACTGATTGGGAGTGACGAGTGCATGTGGTCATCGTGCCATCGCCGGTCGAGGGGTCTGAGTACGTTGTTGATGTGATGACCGCGCGAGTCACGCCGACCGGGCCGGTGGTCCTGGGAATTGCCGCTGGGGCTACTCCGCGACTGGTCTATGAGCGTTTCGTTCAATCCGGACCGGACCTCAGGGAGGTCGATTTTGTGCTCCTTGACGAGTACCTGGGGCTTGAGTCTGATCACGGCGCCAGCTTCCGGCATCAGATCGACACACAACTCACAACCCCGCTCGGTATCGACAGGGAACGGGTTCATTCGCTGGACGGCCTCGCCGTCAACAGTGCTACCGAGTGCTGGCGATTCGAGTCTCTAATCAGCGAACTTGGTGGCGTCGACTGGCAGCTGCTCGGGCTCGGCACGAATGGTCACATTGCCTTCAACGAGCCTGGCTCGGCCCACAACTCGGTCACGCGAATGGTTGAGCTGGCTGAAGCGAGCCGTCGGGCCAATCAGCGAGCCTTTGCCGACCTTGAGTCAGTTCCTCGATATGCCCTTACCCAGGGCATTGGCACCATCATGGGAGCCGGGTCGTTGCTGCTGCTGGCGTTCGGCCCAGACAAGGCCCGGGCCGTTCGGGCCATGATCGAGGGACCAGTCACCGTGGCAGTTCCCGCTAGTGCACTGCAGCTTCACGCCGACGCAACGGTCGTGATCGATCGAGCAGCGGCAGCACTGCTCGAGGGGGTTCAAACGATCACCTCTCAGTAGAGGCCGCAATGGTCGGCCGGATTCGCCGGCCCGAAACGTGGAGCGGTGAGATACGGAACAAACGATTCCGTTCGCCATCCGCCCAGGGCTCCACGAGGAGCCTCTCGGCCGCCAGGACCTCGTCTGATAAGACGATCTCCTCGGCCGGTCCCCGGACGACCACGCTCCATCCTGAGTGCCGCATTTCCTCGAGGTCATCGACCTCAAAAGCGACGGCCGGGCCAAGCGTGGCAGCAGCTAGCTTCAGCCCGGCCGCGGTCTTGACGACGATGGTCTCGTCCTCAAGTCGGAAGTTGACCGGGAAGATGTCGGGGCTGTTGGCGATGGAAACAGCGAGCCGTCCGACTCGCTTCGTGCCCAGGAGCTGCCAGCACTCGTCCTCGGTCAAATGTTCCATTCCGTCACTACGGTCGCTGGCGAGGTGCTGGTTTGAAGCTGTCATGGGTTCTATCGCAGCAGGAGCAGTCTTCTCGGCCCAGGGCCAAAGGTCCCGCACGGCTCAGGAGGCCCTCGATCGATCGCAGCGGTCCGGGCTCGGTTCGGCCGTCGGGTCAGCGGTCGGCCCCGTCTTGAGGCGAAGGCGTAGATCGATGGTGCTCCTCCGCTCGTGGTGCTGGACCTGAGGCTCGGTCTGGCTCTCCGATCCGATTGTCTTGGGAAACGGTCCCGTCGCCTTTTCGAGGCGCAATGCAAGCACGAGGCCGATTGCCGCGATGAGTCCGCCAGCTATTGCGTCGACGACATAGTGATTTGCGGTGATCACGACGGCCGAGGCCATCAGGATTGGCCCAACGATGGCGTACATCTGAGCCAACCGGGAATGCGCGACGCGGTAAATGACCATGCCGACCAGCAAATTCCAACCGAAGTGCAAACTTGGTAGAGCGGCGTACTTGTTGACAAGCCCGGGTGGTTGGAGCACTCGATAGCTGTGCGAGCGTTCCGTCACGGTGTCCACGAAACCGGGCAAGAGCCGAGGAGGAGCGACCGGGTAGGTGACGAAAATGACTAGTCCGATCGCCCCCGAGATGAACATTGCGTTTCGCAGCAGGACGTAGTCTTTTCGGTGACGGGCGAACAACCAGACGAGGCTTGCGATGATGACCGGCCAATGACCCCAGATGTAGATCCAGTTGGCCAGCGTCACGACCCAGTCGTGGTCGAGAAGCTTGTGTTGAAGTGAGGCTTCGACGTCGAGCCCGAGTCGGGCCTCGAGACGCAAGAGATGTCTGCCGCTGGCGATAGCTTCCGTCTCATCGCCCTCGGTGAGGCCGCGGACACCGAAGTACAGCAGGATTGCGCCAGCAATGAGGCCAACCTGAAACGCCAGCGAGCGAACCCATCCCGGTTGCTTCGTCATCACTGGTCAGCCGTTCTCACCCGGTAACCAATCCTTTTGAATGAGGACCGCAGTCACGAGGTGCTGCCGCTCGGGGCCGGGACGATGAGGAGCGGACAAGTCAGGTGATGAGCGGCGTAGGTCGTTACCGAGCCGAGAAGTAGACCCTTGAACCCGCCGAGGCCGCGAGAGCCGAGAACGACCAACTCGGCTGGTTCGCCTCCGTCGCCTCCGTCGCCTCCGTCGCCTCCGTCGGCTCCTTGCGCTGCTCGGATGATCTGTGCGCCGGGGTGGCCGGTGGTGACCTTGTGTGTGACGGTTACGGGGAACCCGTTTGGGTAGTGGCCTTCGAGTTCTTCTAGTTCCTTCTCGGCAGTCTCTCGTCCAAGGCGTTCAATGTCCTTGAAGAGGGCCGCCGACTCGTAGCCGGTTGTCACGGGGTGAGCGACGTTGTGAATCGCGAGCAGGCTGGCTCCCCGCCACTCGGCCTCTCGGACAGCCTGGTGGAAGGCGTGGTGCGAGGCTTCAGAGCTATCGAGACCGGCGATGACGTAGGACATGGTGCGGCTCCTCTTCTGGGTTGACCACTTCGATCGTGAACCCCATACCCGAGAACGGGGAGGGTCCAAGGACCCTGTCGGTGTGACCCACGTGACGGGACGATTGAGCCCAGTGCGACAGCGCACGGCGTCGCTGCATGGCTGCGCAAGTGGGATTGGATGGATTTGGCGATGTTCGATGGATACTGGCGCTCAGCGGTCGAGGCACGAGTCGATCCCGTCGGTGTGCGGCTGGCGAAGTCGGGAGTTACTGCCAACGCCCTCACGGCTGCTGGCGTCGTCCTCGCTGGTTGTTCTGCGATCGCTGTGGGTAGTGGGCGGCTTGGCCTGGGGTTTGTTCTGTTGGTGACGGCTGCTTTGCCCGATCTGTTTGATGGTCCGGTGGCAAAGGCCACAGGGCCGACGACGCGTCGGGGTGCGTTCTTCGACTCGACCGCTGACCGAGTAACCGACAGCCTCCTCATCGGCGGTGTCATCTGGCATCTGCAGAACGACCCGAACCGGCACCTCAGCATGCTGGGCGTTGCGATCTTGGCTGCTTCCTGGTTGGTCTCCTATCAACGAGCGAAGGCTGAGTCGCTGGGGTTTGATGCGAAAGGTGGAGTGATGGAACGAGCGGAACGAATTGTTGTTCTCGCGTTCGGGCTCGCCATTCCCAGTGTGCTGGTGGCCGTCCTCTGGCTCATGCTTGCGCTGACGTTTGCAACCGCGGTCCAGCGGTTCATCAAGGTCTGGCGTCAGGCGTCCACTCAGCCCGATCCGACAGCCGCTCTCTAGCTGGGCTCTCTAGCTGGGCTCTCTAGCTGGGCTGTCTATTGGGTGGGTGATCAGGCCGAGCGAAGAACGACCGCTTGCTCGCCCTCGAGTGTCAGGTCGCCAGCGTTCGTCGGCTTTGAGGGATGGGTCGAGAAGAGAACGGGGTCGCCGCCTTGAGCTCCCACCTTCTTTGAAATCGTTTTCGGCAATGGGATGGAGCTGCCAGAGGTATTGGCCACTACCAGGATGCCAGGACGACAAAACGCCACAACGCTGGCGTCTCCGAGATCGATCCATTCCACCGGCTCGGGCGACCGCAGTCCGAGGTGGGTGTGGCGAAGTTGCACCAGCCGACGGTAGCGATTGAGCCAACTCTCGTCGTTGGCTGCTTGTTCGGCGACGGTATCGGCGCTGGTTCGGCCGCCGTGAGGAAGCCAGGTTTCGGCTGAGGTGGAGAACCCGAAACCGGGTCCGGGGTGCCAGGGCATGGGTGTCCGACAACCGTCGCGGCCGGCATCGACCAGGCTGGTGACCGGGTCGAGCTTGTCGCTGGGCGAGACCACTCCGTCCAGCAACCCAAGTTCTTCCCCTTGGTAGAGGAAGGGAATCCCTGGCAGGCAGAAGAGCAAGGTCGAAAGCAGCAGAGCCCGGCGTCGACCGAGGTCTCCACCACCAAACCGGCTGGCGGCCCGGGCGACGTCCTGGCTCGAGGTCAGCCAAGCGATAGCCCGGGGGTCGGTGAGTGTCTCGACGGGGGAGCGGATCGACGATTGGATCTGTTGGCTGTCCCATTCGATGGCTGTCGGACCGAACCAAAAGCCAGCGTCAAGGCCACCTCCAGACAACAGGCCGGCCAGGCGCTGAGGTTCATCGACGTGGGTCTCGCCAATGAGGACGGCGTCATGGTCGGTGCACAACCGTTTCCAACGCTCGAAGATCTCGAGCGTCTCGGTTTGGAGAATGTCGTACCGATGGTCGAAGGCGGCCCATTGCTCGTTCCGATCGACCGACGGGTCCCAGGGGTGAAGCACGGGATTGGACCTGAGGGCTTGGTCTTTCACCAGTCCCTGGGCAACATCGATACGAAACCCGTCGACGCCACGCTCCAGCCATCCTCCCACGATGGCGTCGAACTCGTCGCGCACGTTGGAGTTTCGCCAATTCAGATCGGGTTGGCTCGGGAGGAAGAGATGGAGGTAGTTCTGACCGCTCAACTGATCCGCGGTCCACGCCGAGCCACCAAAGAAGCTGATCCAGTTGTTGGGTGGACTGCCATCGGGGTGGGGATCGGCCCATAGGTAGTAGTTGCGATGTCTTCCGGTTGGCTCGGCCAAGGCCCGTTGGAACCAGGGATGAGCGATGCTGGTGTGGTTCGGCACGAGGTCGAGGATGACTCGCATCCCTCGTTGGTGAGCCTCGGCCACGAGATCGTCGAAGGCTTCGAACCCGCCGTATCTGGGGTCGATCCCCTGGAAGTCGGCAACGTCGTACCCGCCGTCGTTCATGGGGGACGGGTAGAACGGTGTCACCCACAGCAGGGTGACCCCGAGCTCTTCCAGGTACGGCAGCCGACTGGTGATACCGGCAAGGTCACCCAGTCCGTCACCATCTGAATCGACGAACGACTGCACATAGACGACGTAGCCGACAGCATCGTGCCACCAATGTGGCGAATCACCGGACACAGACACTTCCTGAGTCTTGTCGCGTTCGCGGCCCGTTGTCAGAGTCGGACGTCCTGATCCGACCTGACGAAGGTCCCTAAGGATGCGGGCACTGGCCGGACATAGTCCGGCTATGGGTGTGATGTTCCGGCGTCCCAGTCTTCGGGCTGCCGAGCACAGCGATCACCATTCACTCCCATCGCACCGATCGGACCACCCACGAACGACTCGCTGACCGGTCAGCCGACCACGTGTCTCGGTTACGACCGTCCATCTCCCGTGGTCGGGGGCATCCTCGTAGATGACAACCCAGTCCGTCGTGCGTCCAAGGTCATTGGCGAGCGGAGTGTTCGAGTAAACAGCGGTGAAGTGCCGGCCGTCCCTCGCTGTATGGAGCACGGGGAGGGTCACTTTACGCTGGGGGTTGAACCGGCTTGGAACGATCGTTGGAAGTCGGCCGGCCGCCGCCTTTTGGCGGTACTCGCAATCGATGTCTAGGAGTTCTCCGACCGATAGGGGCCGTCGGCCAGCGACGTCGTACCGCCACTGTTGGCCCCTGAATCCGAGGCGCCCGGCCAGATTGTCCTTCACCGATTGCACCCGCTTCGGTCCGAAGCCCCTCATCTTTGCAAGGCGGCCGTTTCGTGCAGCTAGCTCGAGGTCTTCGAGCGTTTCGACTCCGAGTTCTAGGTGAATGCGTGTGGCCAGCCCAGGTCCTATCCCAGCGACGGTGCTCAAAAGACGCTCGGGTTCGACGTCACCCTCCAAACGGTCGAGCCACCGCCATCGGCCGACCTCGACCAGATCGGCGATGGCGAGGGCGAAGCTGCGGCCGATGCCCGGCAGCGCCACGAGTCCGTCGAGGCCTTGGCGTCGGTAGATCGACGAAGCCGGTTCACCAAGCTGCAGCAACTCGTCGGCCGCCCGCCGATATGCCCGCACTCGGTGGCGGTCGGCGCGTTGCGTTTCGAGGAGGTCGGCGGCCCGGCGAAGCTGGCGGGCCATTTCCCGGTTGAATCGCTGGTCGGGTTGCTTTGTCAGCGACGGAATCGTCGCTTCTGGCTGTCGGAGTGTGTCGTCCGGACCCATGGTTTGTCTTTCGGTGGTTCGAGATCAGGGGCGAGGGGTTCCTGTTGGGTGGGAGGTGGGCCGAGGTGTCGATGCCCGCTGGCATGGCCGTCGGCCGCTTTGTGCAAGGGACTCGGCTGGCTCGGTCGCCGCTTCAAGGCCCTCGCCACGCCGTCGGTGACGATCTGAATTCTGGCGGTGATGGTCATGAACCCAAGTTTCTGACAGCGGGCACGATGTGAGTAGAGCCCAAGGCCCCTACTCCGAGTTCAACAGTCGGTCGAACGCAGATGGTTCGAATCGGCGCAATGGCGCTATAGCCGGCGCAGGGCCAGGAGCGGGGTTACGGCACTCGAGGCGGTGCCTTCACGGGCCTAGACCAAACCCGCATCTTGATCGACGATGTCGAAACGACCAGCTGGACCCCGCAGGCCGATGCGCTCGTCTCCGGCTCGATGGCACTCCCATCGAGCCTTGACCGCACCTGACACCGCCACCGCAGCAGGTTGGAACTTCTGAGGTTGCGCACTGGCGCTCCTGGCCCGGTTGGGCTGGATCTTGGGAGGCGAAGGCCGGGCTATACTTCTGCATTCATGCGACCGGCAGTGCTCCTGGGAAACGCGGCGTCGAAAGAGAGAGCCCTTCTTGCTATCACCGCTCGTAGTGCCTGGCCCGCTCGCAGTGATCCGCCACTCGTGGCTCATGGTCCTCGAAGGGAAAGTCATCCCCCTTGTGGTCTTCGTCGGAGCGCTTCAGCTGATCGGAGTCACCGGCGGACTGCTCGCCGCTTTGGCCTGGTCGCTCACCGCTGTGCTCTTTCGACTGGCTACCGGCCGTGCCGTGTCCGGCCTTCTCATCATCGGCACTCTGGGGCTGGCAGCCCGCACCACCTTGGCATTGGCTACGGGAAGTCTGGTGGTCTATTTCCTCCAGCCCACCCTCAGCACGGCGCTGGTCGGCATAGCTTTTCTCGTATCGATTCCAATGGGCCGCCCGCTGGCGGCCCGCTTGGCCCACGACTTCTGCCCTTTTGATGACGAAACCGCAGATCACCCGATGCTGAAGTTGTTCTTCCTGAGGTTGTCGACACTGTGGGCCATCACCAGCCTGCTCAACGCAGGCCTGACACTTTGGCTGATGCTCACCCAGCCGATCACGACGTTCGTCGTGATCAAGTCGTTTCTTGGTCCGTCGTTCACCGCCGCCACATTGGCCATAGCCGTGCTCTGGTTCAGGTCCAAGATGCGGCGAGCCGGGCTTGGTCTCGAATTCGGCTCGACGATGACGGTGGCTGCCAGATGAAACGCGCTCGAATGAAACGTGCTCGAATGAAACGTGCTCGAATGAGAGACAGGTAAGGCGTCGATGGAGTTCGTCGCTCACCGAGCGGGGAATACCGTCGACACACTGCATGCGGCCCAGCGAGTGGCCGATGTCATCGAGGTCGACGTGCACCTCGGGGCGGACTCTTTGCCGGAGGTCCGCCACGCCAAACTGCTTTGGCCCACCCGACGATTCTGGGAGCGCTGGTACCTCCTGCCCGAAGGCACGGTTGCGCCACATTTCGACGAGATCCTGGCCGCCGCTGAACCAACGACCGCTCTCTGGCTCGACTTGAAGGGATTCACTCGTCGGCTCTCGCGTCGGGTGATCCTCGAAATCGAGGACCGCCAAGAAGTCACGGTGTCGAGTAAGTCGTGGTGGCTTCTTGATCCCTTCGTCGATCAACCCGGTGTCCGCGTCTTTCGGTCAGTGGGGAATCGATTCGAGCTGGCCCTGCTCTTGTCGGTGCCATCGCGAGTAAGGCTTGATGGTGTGGTCGCCCATCATCGGCTGCTGTCCGATCGTGTCGTTCGACAACTGCTCCGTCGTGGCCAGGTCTTCACCTGGGCGGTCGGAGACATTGCGTCCATCGAACGACTGGCCCGACTCGGTGTCCAGGGTGTGATCCTCGACGACCTTGCCCTGATTGCACCGGGGCGATCAGTCGCAGCAGCGGCCGACAAAGCACGTGCGGGACAGGATCACCGAGGTGTCAGCAACCCGTAGTGGCCGTCGTACCGGCGGTAGACGATGGCGCCCCGGGTGGTATCGACGTCGTTGAAGAAGACGAACCGGTCGCCAGCGTTGTTCAGCCAGTCGACGGCTTCTTCGACCTTGAGGGCGGGTGCGTCCTCTATGGCCCGGACTGTTGATCCGCTCTCTTCCATGGTGATGGCGGCATCGTTGCCTGTGGCTTCATCGCGGAACAGGAAGAAGTCATAGTCGAGTTGCATCATGTCCCAGCAAGCCTCCTCGACGCTGGCAGTTGGCGTCGCGAACGTCTTGTGCCTTACCAGTTCCCGTTCATCGATGGGCCGGTCGAAGTACGGCAGCGGAGCTGATCTGGTGTTGCCGTGTTGCCATTCCCCAGCCGATGCTTCGCGGCCAGCAGGGTTGCGACGGTACCGGTCGGCGCGGTGGCGGAGCTGACCCCGCAGTTTGTCCTCGAGTTCATCGATCGCTTCGGCCATCGTCGGCGCGGTGGTGTGACCACGTACCCAGTCACCCTTGATGTTGATGGACGCCTCCGCTTGGGCCCGATGGGCCGTGTCGTAGTTTGGGCGTTCGGCCAGCATTACCTTCACCGACAACACCGGGTCGGAGATCGGCCGGATCACCTTCTCGAGAGATGAGCGGGCGTGTTCTACGTCTGAAGACCGGATGTGGCCCTTGCCTTCGATTTGGATCTCGATCGTGCGTTCAGTGGCTTGGACGTTCACGAGGACGAGGCCTCCTTTGTTGTTGGCGGAAGGACCAGCGGCCCGAGATCGAGTGTGGCGATGAACGAGTCGAGATGGCAGGGTCCAAAGTCCTGCGCCGGCATCGCCCAGGTGATCCATTGCTCAGGTGATCCGTTCCAAGATGAGTCGGGGATGGTCGATTGGGGAGTCCGCTATCTGAATCGCCTGTTCTGCCATGACATGGGCCATTTCGAGCCGGTCCCGATTGTCGGCATGTAGTTCGAGCAGCTGATCGCCGGCCGCAACGCGCTGACCAACAGTTACCAGCGATCGGACTCCGGCGGTGGCGCTGACCGGATCGTCGCTTTGCGCCCTTCCGGCACCGAGTTGCCATGCGGCCACACCGATTGCTCGGGCCTCCAATGCAACGATGAAGCCCGGTCGAGTGGCTCTGATGAATGAGCGGTGTGTCGCACTTGGTAGGCCGTGCTCGAGGGTGCCGCCCTGAGCACGAACCATTCGGTGGAAGACCTCCAACGCCTGGCCCGAATCAAGCACGCTCGCCGGATCTTTGGTGATGCCTACCAATGCAAGCATCTCGTTGGCCAAGGCCAGAGTGAGCTCTCGGACGTCAGCTGGGCCTGTTCCGGCCAGGACGTCGAGGGATTCCTGAACTTCGAGGCTGTTTCCTGCCGTCATGCCCAAGAGGTTGTCCATGGACGTCACCAGGGCTCGGGTTCGGACACCGTGTGCCTGTCCGATGTCGACCATTGCCTGTGCTAGTCGGCGCGCCTGAAAGGGATCGGACATGAACGCACCAGAACCGGTCTTGACGTCGAGCACGAGGGCGTCGGTTCCCTCCGCAATCTTCTTGGACATGATCGAACTGGCGATCAGTGGGATTGATTCGACGGTGGCGGTGATGTCCCGCAGGGCATAGAGCTTGCGGTCAGCAGGAGCTAGATCAGCGGAGGCACCGGTGATGACGCCGCCGATGTATTCCAGTTTGGAACGTAGCTCGGCCATCGTCACGTCGGCCTTCCAACCGGGAATACTCTCCATTTTGTCCAACGTGCCGCCCGTATGCCCGAGGCCGCGGCCTGAAAGCTGTGGAACGGCGGCGCCACACGCAGCCACGAGAGGCACCAGTACGAGTGAGATCTTGTCGCCGACACCACCGGTGGAGTGTTTGTCGACCTTTGGTCGCTTAATGCTGTTGAGATCGAGTCGAGAGCCGGACGCGATCATGGCGTTCGTCCAGTCGAGGAGCTCATCGTTGTCGAGGCCTTGAAAGAAGATGGCCATGGCCATCGCAGCCGCCTGCTCTTCGGCAACACCGTCATCGGCGGCGTAGCGCCCGATGAACCAGTCGATCTGTTTGCGGGTGAGCCGATGGCCGTCTCGTTTGGCTCGAATGATGTCGACCGGGTTCAGGTTGTCGGCCATCGCAACCAGGTCTTCAGAACGCCAGGGGTGCGGCGTAGCAGCCCCGGTGGTGTCGGGTTGTGATGAATTGTTCGAGGGTGATGGGGTCGCTGTGGTCGAAATCGCCATAGCCGATCGGGTCGTACAGAAAGTCGTTGAGCGCTTCCAAGTCGAACTCGAAATCGGTGTCGATCTGCGGGACGGTTGTGGCGTTGCTGATGTGGGTATTGCTGATGTGGGTATTGCTGATGGTGGTCATGTCGCTCGCTCTCGTGTTGTGGTTTCTGATGACGATCATTCAGCAAGCACGAGCAGCCAGGACAGGGACCGAAGTCCCAAGGCACCTGGGACCTTCGGCCCTTGGGGCCCGGGGGTCTCGCTCGTAGGTTCCGGGCATGACTAAGACGACACCTCTTGCAACAGCGACGCGTGTGGCCTTGGTATCTCTGGCCGACGTCGGCCAGAACGACGTGGCGCTCGTCGGCGGTAAGGGCGCAAACCTGGGCGAGATGATTCAAGCCGGATTCCCGGTACCGACGGGGTTCGTTGTTACTGCCGACGCGTATCTGGCCACGGTCGAACGAAGCGGCCATCGTCATGAGTTGATCGAGCTCGAACAGCGGGCCGCCGAGGCCGGGCCTGACGAACTCGAAGCGTTGGCGACAGCAGCGCAAGCGATAATCGCCGACCTCGAGATCGACGAGCGCACCCGCCTCGAAGTCCGTGAAGCGTACGACGCCCAGGGCGCTGGTTTCGTAGCCGTCCGATCATCAGCTACCGCCGAGGACTCTGCCGACACCTCCTTTGCCGGCATGAACGAGACGTTCACCAATGTTCGGGGTGACGAACAGCTCATCGAACGGATCAAGCAGTGCTGGGGCTCGCTCTTCGGTACGAGGGTTGTTGCCTACCGAGCCGAGCAAGGGCTCACGGACGAGCCCGCGATTGCCGTGATCGTGCAGTCGATGGTGGCGTCAGACCGGTCGGGCGTCATGTTCACGGTCGATCCTTCAGCCCGGGATCAATTGGTGATCGAGGGAGCCTTCGGGTTGGGAGAGGTGGTGGTATCCGGACGGGTCGAGCCCGATACGTATCACGCCGACCGTGGGTCGATGGCTGTGCGAGCAATTCGGGTCGGCCGCAAGGACGTTCGCATCATCAGCGGTCCGAACGGCGACGAAGTCGAACAGCTCGAGGGTGACGCCGCGTGGGCCCGGGTCCTGACTGATGGCGAGATCGCTGCTGTCGCCCGCATTGGGATGGACATTGAAGCTCACTACCGGGCGCCGCAGGACATCGAGTGGGCGTTCGTCGGCAGTGATCTCTACATCGTGCAGTCCCGACCCATCACCACCCTTGGGCCGGTGGTTGCGCCGGGGGACAAGGCAGGCGATGCCGACGAGCCCGTACTTCACGGACTCGGTGTTGGCAGTCAAGCTGTCACCGGTGTTGTCCGGATCCTTCAATCGCCGAAGGAGGGTGACAAGCTAGCTCGGGGAGAGATCCTCGTCGCCCAGATGACCTCACCCGACTGGGTTCCCATCCTTCGGCGGGCGGGTGGACTCATTACCAACGCCGGGGGTAGCACCTGCCACGCAGCTATTGTCAGCCGCGAGCTTGGTGTACCCGCCGTCGTTGGTACCCGAACGGCCACCACCGTTCTTCGAGATGGAGACATGGTGTCCCTTGAGCCGTCCGCCGGGAAGGTCTTCCGGGGTACCCACCTCGCCCCTCAGGCATCGGCTCTCGCCGCAACGATTCCGATCCCGGTAGCGCCGCTCGCTTTAGCCACCAAACTGTACGTCAACCTTGCCATTGCTGATCGAGCGGTAGAGGCCGCAGCCTTGCCGGTAGATGGTGTCGGCCTTCTGCGGGGCGAGTTCATGGTGACCGATGCTCTCGAAGGCCGGCACCCTCGAGCACTTATCGCTGCTGGCCAAAGCGCCGAGTTTGTCGATCGCATGGCCGAGAGTTTGACCACCATCGCTGCTGCCTTCTCACCCCGGCCGGTGATCTACCGAACCATGGATTTTCGAAGCAACGAGTTCCGACAGCTGGTCGGGGGCGAAGAATTCGAACCGCATGAGGCAAACCCCATGATCGGCTACCGAGGTTGCTACCGCTACCTCAAGGATCCTCAGACGTTCGCGCTCGAGTTGGCGGTTCTGGCCAGGGTTCGTGAGGAACATCGCAATCTTCATCTGATGATTCCGTTCGTTCGCACCACCTGGGAGCTCGAAGCCTGTTTGGAGGCCATTGACCGGAGTCCCCTGGGCGACCACCGCGATCTCAAGCGATGGGTCATGGCTGAGGTCCCGTCGATCATCCCTCGAATTGCGGAATACGCAGCGCTCGGAATCGACGGCGTGTCGATCGGAAGTAATGACCTGACCCAGCTGATGCTTGGTGTCGATCGCGACTCCGAGATCATGGCCGAGCTGTTCGATGAGAACGATGCCGCAGTCTTGTGGGCCATCGAGCAAATCATCGTCAACTGCCGTGCTGCCGGAATCACATCGTCGTTGTGTGGTCTGGCTCCCTCCAACAACCCCGAATTCGCCGAACACCTCGTGCGGTTTGGCATTGATTCGGTTTCGGTCAATGCCGACGCCGTCAATACGACTCGCCAGGCGCTGGGGTCGGCCGAGCAGCGGCTGGTCCTCGACGCCAGTCGTTGACCGTGCGCCAACCGGCAGAACCTTTGCCATCAATTGTGACCCTCACGCTCAACCCGGCACTCGACGTTTCGTCATCGGTCGAGGCAATGGCACACACCCACAAACTTCGTTGTACCGAACCGATCATCGAACCCGGCGGCGGAGGAATAAACGTGGCCCGAGTTTGTCAGCAACGCGGGGTACCGATCACCTGCGTGGTCGCGGCCGGCGGGCCAAACGGCCTACGGCTGACCGAGCTTCTTTCCGACCAGGGGCTTTCCGTGCGACCCATCTCGCTGGCGGCGGAGACGAGGCAGAACCTGGCGGTCCACGAAGACTCGACGGGCGAACAATATCGGTTCGTCTTCCCCGGCCCGGCACTGAGTGGATCGGAACTCGGACAGTGCCTCGAACAAGTCGCCCTCGCTGCTGAGTCTGCGACGTGCGTGGTGATCTCGGGGAGTCCACCCGCCAATGGGGACGGCGGCATTGTCGCTCGGATCGTTGAGGCCACGCCGCATGCCAAGGTGATCGTCGACACGGTCGGCTCCGCCCTACGGGATGCTCTTCAATCTGGCTGTTATCTCGCCAAACCGAGCGCTCGCGAACTGGCGAGTCTCGTTGGCCGCGAACTGCCTACTGAGGCCGACATCGCCTCCGCAGCGGAGGCGCTGATGGCCACCTCGAATCTCGAACACCTGGTTGTATCGCTCGGGGCTGGCGGGGTCTTCGCCGTCTCGACCGACGGCACTCGCCATCGAGTGCGGGCCCCAGCTGTCGACGTCCGGAGTGCTATCGGTGCCGGCGACGCCATGGTTGCTGGGCTGGCAATCGGCACACATGAGGGGCTGCCATTCCGTGAGTGCTTGATGCTCGGGATCGCGTTCGGAACGGCGGCTGTCCTGACGCCGGGATCTCAACTGTGTGAACCCGGCGACGTCGAGCGACTGTTGCCAATGGTGATGTGCGACTGAACCATCCGACGGTGTGACCTAGGGCCCTGCCGCCGACCGGAATCGCGGGGTCTGATACAGGTATGAAGTCTCGCCCCGAAGAGAACCGAACCGTGGCTGATCTGATGACGCAGGACATGATCGCTCTGCGTCCGAACGACCGAATCGGGCGAGCCAGAGACATTATTCTCACTCTTGGCATTCATGCCCTCCCGGTCATGATGGACAACGATGTTGTCGGAATCGTGACAAGCACAGACCTGGTCGAGGATTGGCCAGACGATGACGCGGTCCAGACAGTAATGACCAGTTCGCCGTACGCCGTCAACGCCGAGACCAGCGTGCGGGAAGCAGCCGACCTCATGAACGAGCGTCGGATTCACCACCTATTGGTTGAGGCCGGGGGCGAGGTGATCGGGATCCTGAGCAGCCTTGATCTGCTCCGCGCACTGGTCGTGAGCCCAACCTCCGATCCCGCCCGCTGAACCATCCCCGCTCACAAGTGATCGCACCTAGTCCAACCACAGGAGAATCCAGAACATGACCGAAACAATCGACAACGCTGGCGTCCAACACACGGATTTTGTGGCCCGCCACCATGAGTTGCAGCGCGGCTTCAAGGAGCTCTACCGAGCGGTACCCGGAGCAATGTCGGGATTCACCGCCATGCACCAGGCAGGCGTCGCCGATGGCGCTCTGAGCCGAGGCATGAAGGAATTGATCGCTCTGGCGGTGGGGATCTGCGGACACTGCGACGGCTGTATTGCCTTCCATATCCACGATGCCTTGGAGGCCGGGGCCACAAGGGAGGAGATCGAGGAGACGATTGGTGTTGCCATTCTGATGGGTGGCGGTCCGGCCGCGGTCTATGGAGCTGATGCCCTTGTAGCGCTCCGACAGTTCGAGAACGACCGAACATGACCAAGGGGTTCGCGCCCGAAAAATCGGAAGCTGCCATGCCGTCACCGTCCGTGGCCGAGACCCACATCTCTACGGTCTTCTTTTCGGCCGATAGGGCATACAAACTGCTGAAGCCGCTGAAGACCAGCTTTCTCGACCACGAAACGGTGGCGTCTCGACTTCGAGCCGTTGATGAAGAGTTGGCTCTCAACCGGCGATTGGCCCCCGACGTCTACCTCGGGACCGCGGACGTTATCGAAGGTGGAGAGATCGTCGACCGTTTCTTGGTGATGCGACGGCTCCCTGCCAGTCGCCGCATCACCGCACTTGTGGGCACAGACGAGTTCCCGGCCTGCGTTCGGTCTGTCGCTCGAGCCATCGCCGTCTTCCATGGCCGACAGCAGCCCGCCCCCGATGCCCGCGAGTTGGCCAGCCGGGATGCCGTTCGCAAGAACTGGTACGACAACTTCACAGACATTGAACCCATCATCGGCAAGGTCATCCCGGTTGAAGACGCGGACCGCGTGAAGCACCTTGTCGATCGCTTTCTCGACCACCGCGAGGAGCTTTTTGAGCAGCGAATCGCCATGGGGAATGTGTGTGAGGGACATGGAGACCTCACGGCCGAGGATGTTTTCTGCCTGGCCGAAGGTCCCCGAATCCTTGACTGCTTGGCCTTTGACCGACGACTCCGCGTTGCCGATGTGTTGCTTGATGTCGCCTTCCTCGCCATGGATCTTGATCGACTAGCTGGCGCATCCGCCGCCCATGACTTCATCGCCGCATATTGCGAGTTCAGCAACGAGCATCACCCGCCATCCTTGGCTCATCACTACGTGGCTTACCGAGCGAACGTACGGGCCAAGGTTGCTGCGATCCGATACGGGCAGGGCGATGAGTCGCAGTCTGAGGTCGCTCGGGTCTATCACGATCTTTGCCTTCGCCATCTCGAAAGAGCAGCGCTCACGGCCGTTCTGGTCGGAGGAACCCCGGGCACCGGCAAGAGCACGCTTGCACAGGGATTGTCCGCATCGCTGGGTTCGATGGTGCTCACCACCGATGAGCTGCGAAAGGATCTGGCGGGCCGTGGCCATCTCGAGCATCAGTTCAGCGCCACCGACGAAGGCATCTACCGAGAAGAAATGACCGAACAGACGTATGCCGAATTGGTCAACCGAGCGGCAACGTTGCTGGATCGGGCCGAATCGGTGGTGCTGGATGCGTCATGGAATCGGGCAAAGCACCGGCAGCTGGCCCGAGAGATGGCAGAGTCCAAGGGGGCCGAGATCATCGAGATCGAATGTCGGCTGGACCCAGCTACCGCAAAGGACCGCATCGCCCGGCGCCTGGCCCAGGGCAACGATCCTTCTGATGCCAGACCTGAGTTGGTCGACGAACTCCGGGAACGATTCGAGGAGTGGCCGGCGGCGACCCCGATCAACACCACACCGAACCTCCAGGTGGTTCTGCAACAGGTGCTCGACCAGCTGAGCTTCTCGTGAGCGACCCTCATCATCAGGCTTGGTCCTCGGGTCAGCTTGGGCGGCTCGCCTGGACCATGTTCACGGTGTTTCTTGTCGAGAGTGTGATCTTTGGATTGGCCGCTCTGCCTGCTGTTGCATTGTTTCGTTGGCACGCTGCTTGGTCGATCGAATCTGTCGTCGTTCGCACGGTGGTTCTTGCCATGGCGCTTATCCCGTCGTATGCGGTCTTCGCCGTCCTCCTGATGGCGCTGTCGGCGGGTGCAATGAAGCTGCTCGGTTGGCGCCCCGTGGCACCGGCCGAAATGCCGATTGCCGAGCTGGGCTGGCCCCTGTGCGATTGGGCCCGCTATCAGATCTCGACCCAGGTCGTTGCCTTCTTTGCCGGTGGCTTGTTTCGAGCTACTCCGGTCTGGTCGGCCTACATGCGCTGGAACGGTGCCCGTTTCGGTCGCCGGGTGTGGGTAAACAGCCTCGGGGTCTCAGATCACTGTCTTTTGGACTTTGGTGACGACGTGGTGATCGGATCCGGCGTGCACCTTTCCGGGCACACGGTCGAGCGGGGCGTGGTCCGCACTGCGCCGATCCGTATTGGGGCCGGTTCGACCATCGGGGTCAACGCCCACGTTGAGATTGGTGTTGAGATCGGTGCCGACTGTCAGGTCGGATCGCTCTCGATGGTGCCAAAGTTCTCGGTGCTCCCCGGGCCGGGCACCTACGTTGGTGTGCCGGCCCATCGACTCGAGACGGGTGGGGCCGCCTCTGCGAGCCCATGACTGAACCAGCACCAAACCACCTCCGAGATCTACGGCAAGCCGGGGAGGCCCCGCCCGTCATCATGGTTCCGGGAATCGACGGCACTGCGCTGCTCTTTTACCGTCAACAGCCGCTGCTGGCGAACCACTTTGACACCATCGCGTTCCCCCTGCCGACCAGGTCGCCCTCGACGATGACCATGGCTTCGCTTGTCGAAGATCTCGCAGTCCTCATCGAGGAGGTGTCCGATCGTGGGGCAATCTTGATCGGCGAGTCCTTTGGTGGCGCACTCTCGATGTCGCTGGCTCTCAGCCGTCCCGACCTGGTTGAGGGCCTCGTGATCGTCAACTCATTTCCCTATCTGGATCAGCGCCTGAAGCTCACCTTGGCGCATCGGCTGTTGCGTCTCTTGCCGTGGGGTGCCATGCCGATCGTTCGCCGCTACACGTCAGATCATCTGCACAGCCCGCATACCAACAAATCCGACATACGCGAGTTCCGCGAACGGTCGAAGTCGATTGACCGCGACAGCTACATCCGCCGGTTGCAGATCTTGTCGACCTTCGACATTCGTGACCGGTTGCCGGAAATCGATGCACCTGTTCTCTTCTTGGCCGGTGACTGTGACCGCCTCGTGCCGTCTGTTCGCTGGGCCAGGTTCATGGCCGAGAGAACAAAAGAGTCGCAGCTGACGGTGCTCGAGGGTCACGGACATGTGTGTCTCATCAATCATGATCTCGACCTGACCGACTACGTCGTGCCCTGGTGGGACCGCCTCGCAGCGAGGGACCCGACTGGCTGAACGACCCTCGGGCTGACCCATGGAACCGCTTTCGTTCACATCGAGGACGTTCGGCCCTACGTCTGGCGTCAACGGTGAACGACCATAGGCAGACGCCGTGACACTTGTCGCCGACCCGAAATGCAGGGGAGTACAGCCGTGGAGGAGAGCATCAGACTTGGGAGGATCGCCGGCGTCTCCATCGGCT
This sequence comes from Acidimicrobiales bacterium, assembly GCA_047638695.1. Classification (GTDB taxonomy): domain Bacteria; phylum Actinomycetota; class Acidimicrobiia; order Acidimicrobiales; family SZUA-35; genus JAHECQ01. The sequence continues at coordinate 34,680 of JBLINY010000011.1, forward strand.
TGAACTGGAGCGTCCTGCTGATCGCGTGGTTGTTGAGCTGGAGTCTGGCCAGTGATCTGCTGCCATCTTCCTACCCCGGTCAAACCACGGGGGCATATTGGACGGCCGCTGTCGTCACCGCGCTGGTCTTCTTCGTCTCCCTACTCGCTCACGAGATGGGCCACGCGCTCATGGCTCGCCGGCACGGCGTTCGCGTCGAGGGAATCACGCTCTGGTTATTCGGTGGGGTCGCCAAATTTGGCGGCGAAGCAGCGACGCCTGCCGCCGAGTTCCGCATCGCCGCGATTGGACCAGCGGTCAGTGTTGCTCTGGCTGGTTTGTTCGGGGGTAGTGCCGTAGCGCTCGATGTGGTTGCGGCCCCATCGCTAATGGTTGGAGCCGCCACATGGCTTGCAACGATTAACTTGATCCTGGCCGTTTTCAATCTGATTCCGGCGGCTCCCCTCGACGGCGGACGAGTTCTGCGGGCGTGGTTGTGGCATCGCTCAAGCAACCGAACCCAGGCCACCGTCGCTGCCTCCAACTCCGGCCGGTTCTTCGGTTACCTGCTGATTGTCCTCGGGGTCGTGGAATTCGCCGCCGGCGCCGGGCTGGGCGGTCTTTGGTTTGTGTTCCTCGGCTGGTTCTTGCTCAGTGCAGCCAACGCCGAACGAGTGCACGCCGTCACCACCGATGCTCTCGCCGGTGTCCGTGTCAGCGACGTCATGTCCCCCGATCCGAGTGTCGTGCCTGAATCACTGACCCTTGCTGAATTTCTCGACGATCACGTCATGCGCCACCGATGGTCGGCCTTCCCGACCATCGTCAACGACGGTGCGATCAGCGGGCTCGTCACACTCGGCCAAGTCAAAGACGTACCGGTACCGGAGCGCGCCACCACGCTGGTACGAGACATCGCCTGCCCGATTGACCAGACCACACTGGCCTGTCCGGATGATCCCGTCGTCGAGCTGATCGAGCGGCTTTCCACATGCTCGGATCGTCGGGCCCTGGTGTTCGACGGCGACCAGCTCGTCGGAATCGTGTCACCGACCGACATCAACCGAGCGGTCGAACTCGCCGTGCTTCGGACCAGCACGAATCCTCATCATGAGAACCCTCGCCCGGGCAAACCGTCGTCCACGCCCACACCGGCTCCCCGTCCTGCGCTATCGCCTAGCTAGCGTTGATGGCTGCGACCGACCCTGACCCCTCGGCCGTCCGTTCACCGTGAGCATGATGCGTGCCACGTCGGCTGCTCCGACAGGCCTGACGTCAGAACAAGTTCGTGAGCGCTTCTCTTCTGGGCAGGTCAACGTTATTCCGGACCGGACGTCGCGTACGTATACCGACATCGTGCGTTCCAATCTGTTCACGCGCTTCAACGCCATCATTTCTGTTCTGGCGGGCGTCATCCTGGCTGTTGGCCACCCGATCGACGCACTCTTCGCGTTGGTCATGATCCTCAACACCGGCATCGGCATAGTCCAAGAATCGCGTGCCAAACGAACGCTCGATCGCCTCCGAGTTCTTATTGCACCGACGATCGGGGTGATTCGCGACGGCATCGAGGAGTCGGTCGCTCCGGCGGCGCTGGTGATCGACGATCTCGTCGTCTTGCGTGCTGGCGACCAAGTCCCCGTCGACGCGGTCGTCGTCGAATCGTATGCCCTCGAAGTTGACGAATCGGCCCTCACCGGTGAGGCCGATCCAGTGGTCAAGTGCGTCGACGACGATGTCCGCTCGGGAAGTTCGGTCATAGCCGGCTCGGCACTCGTTACCGCCACCGGGGTCGGAGTCGATGCATGGATCCACCAACTCGTGGAACAGGCCAAGGAGTTCGTGTTGACGACCTCGGAGATTCGCTCAGGCGTCGACCGGCTGCTCCGAGCGGTTGGCTGGATGATCGGCCCCTTGGGCGGCCTGTTGCTTTGGAGTCAGCTGCGAGGCGCAGATGACATGAACGAAGCGCTGGTCTCAGCGGTAGCTGGCGTTGTTGGCTTGGTTCCCCAGGGACTCGTGCTGCTCGTCACAATGACCATGGCAGTGGCGATCATTCGACTGAGCCGCAACCATGTCGTCGTTCAAGAGCTGCACGCCGTTGAGGGCCTTGCCCGGGTTGACGTGTTGTGCGTCGACAAGACCGGGACACTCACGACGGGGCGATTCGAACTTGAAGAGATCGTCTCCGTCGGGTTTGATCTCGAGCATCTTCGGACCGGGCTCGCAGCGTTTGCCGCCTCGGAAACAACGCCAACCGCCTCGACTCAAGTACTCGCTGACGCTGTCGCCACGTCAACAACGTGGATCGCGACGACCCACGTTGCCTTCTCGTCGGCCAGAAAATGGAGCGGCACCAGTTTCAAAGACCAAGGCACCTGGATCATCGGCGCACCGGAAATCCTGCTCGATGCCGCCGGAACGCCACCTGATGACCCCACTCGGCAAGCTGTTGGTGCACTCACGTCCGAAGTGAAACGTGTCCTCCTCGTGGCCCACGCTGAGACCCTGCTTGGTGAGGACGCCACTCTTCCGTTTGGTCTCGAGCCGGTTGGTCTGGTTGTACTCACCGAAGAGCTCCGTTCTGATGCCGCCGAGATCATGGAGTACTTCGCTCAGCAACACGTCACGGTGAAGGTCATCTCGGGTGACAACGCATCCACGGTTTCAGCAGTAGCTCAACGTCTTCGAATGAGCGGAGCCGAACAACACGTCGACCTTCGTCTCATCGATCCTGGCGATCTGGACGAAGTTGTGGAGACCAACACCGTCTTTGGACGCGTTCTGCCGGAACAAAAACGTGCCCTTGTCGAGACACTCCAACGTGCCGGTCACACCGTTGCTATGACGGGTGACGGGGTCAATGACATCCCTGCGATGAAACGTGCGGACATTGGCATCGCGATGGACACCGCAACACCCGCAACGAAGTCAGTTTCCCAACTTGTGCTGCTTGACGGACGCTTCGACCGCCTTCCGTATGTAGTGGCAGAGGGTCGCCGGGTCGTAGCCAACATGGAGCGGGTGTCGTCGCTGTTCGTCACCAAGACGGTGTATGCAACCATCTTTGTGCTCGCCATTGGGTTTTCCGGTGCTGTCTTCCCGTTCCTCCCTCGTCACATGAGCCTCGTGTCCGAGCTCACGATTGGAGTACCGGCATTCCTGCTGAGCTTTCGCGCCGCTGATCAACCCACACGTGACGGCTACCTGCGCCGTGTCCTGCGCTTCGCAGTCCCCGCAGGACTGGTGGCCGCTACGGTCACACTCGCGACGTATTGGCTCGTCAAATCCGAGCCGATCAACGCCACCCTGGCTGAGGCCCGAACCGCTTCGACGTTCGCTCTGGCCGTCATCGCATTCTGGGTTCTGTACCGGCTGATCCGGCCGGCCGACCGCTACGACTCGGTGCTACTTGGGGGTCTGATCGCCGCGCTCGGGTTGATTGTGGTGACGCCTGTCACTTTGGACTTCTACGCACTCGATTGGCCCCCGCCTACGGGCATCGCTGTCGTCGCCGCAACGACCCTTGGGAGCGTTCTCAGCCTGCAGCTCCTGTTGCGGTTGGCAGTCTTCTCGATCCGTGACGATGCTGAAACGGGCGAGGTGGCCAAGGGCCGGGAATCGTAATCCGCGAATGCAACAGGACCTAGACCTCTAGGGCCACTATGAGCTGGGCGCCAACATGAGCTCTCAACCCCTCCGGCTGCCATTCCTAGCCGACTGAACGCGAGGTCCGATGTGAGTGAACAAGTGGTAGGAACGTCGTCTGTTGCGGAGGCCCTTGAGTTGGTCAACGGGGTCGCTCCTGAAGAGTTCGATCGGGTTGTCGCCCTGTTCGGCAGACTCGATGACCGGCTCCGCTCGTTTGCGACTGGAACGGTGCAACTCCACCTCAGCATCAAGCAACGTGATCTTCCTGGTCAACGAGCCACGCTTGAAGCTTCGATCGAAGGCCAGCACCGGATCGCCGCAACCTCTGATCGCCCAGACTTCGAAGCGGCCATCGCTGAAGTTCGCGACGACCTGATTCGACAAATCACCGACAGCAAGAATCGAACCGAGCCGCGAAACAGCCGAGCACGACGCGAAACGCTCTGAGGTGGGCCGGTCATGATCACTAGTGCGCCTGGCCGTCGCACGGCCACAAAAGGACAGATGGCCCGATGCTCGCCCTGGGCCCGGGCCGCAACCCCAGCGTCCGGCACTGATGACTGCGGAGAACAAAGCCGACCGAGCCAACGAACCGTTAACGAAGCAGCACTGGTAGAGAGCATCGCAATATCACTGCGTCACGAGTTCGGCGAAGTCATGTCACCCGCCGAACTGAGGGCCATCGCAGCAGTCGCCGTAGAGAAGTACAGCGCAGCGACCGTAAGAAACTACGTGCCAATCCTGGCCCATCGCGCCTCGGTCCAAGAAGCCACCAGACAACAGCAGGTCGCGACTGAGCGACATGCGACGTAGCTGCACCGGCTTCTAGCCGATGACCGGCACAGGATGGTTTCTTGTGCTCTCCCTGGTTGGTCTATTCATAGCGTCCTGCGGGACGAGTCACGAAACCACCGACTCGCCGGTCACGGCGCCGGTCTCGGTCTCAGACGCAGCAGGTGCTGCAATCGAAATCTCTGCGCTGTTCGACGGCGCAGGTGCCCGGGAGGCGATCGTCGCCGGGTTCGTCGTGTGGGACAACGCCTCGGCCAGGTTCTGCGAGACCCTCATGGAGTCCTACCCCGCGCAGTGCGGCGGAATGTGGGTGGTAATTGCCGATCCCGATCGTCTCTCCGCTGACTTCGACGAAGCTCAAGGGGTGCGGTGGACCCCCAACCGAATCGATCTCGCGGTGGCCTTTGACGGCAATCGGCTCTTCATCGACGCCACAACCGACTCGACCCTGCCAACCGACTCTGACGAGGCCGTTGTTGACGCGTTCCTGGCCTTTGCCGCCCGCCCGAGCGCCGAGGCGGCAGCCAACATGCCGCTGGCGACGGAAGTCGCCCTAGGTCTCGGCCCAGAGATCACCGCCATCCGTGGGCGAGACGAATTGTCCGACTTGACGGCCTGGCGGATCGACCGCGACGAGTTCCGAGCGTGGGCCGGGCCATTCTCGGCCCTCGACTTCGCCGAGGAACCGGTGACGATCACCGTCGGGGCGAACGCTCGCTGTGGTGGGGCGGCCCGAACCGCCGCCCGCGGCGTTCGGCGATCACCGCCAGATCAGCATCCAGCCGACGACGGCGACAAGTTGTCTTGAATGGTGGACTGTCGACTTCTTCATCGACCACCGCGGTGACGTCGCTGCGGTCACGCTCGACCTCTTTGCTCCCTAGACGAGTTCACTCCGCCGATTTCGGGTGGTGATCGAGGCTGACCCGTTCGCCCGGGCGTGGTGCCACCGCGTTGAGACCTAGACGGTTGCTCAGCGCATCGACCAAGGCGGCGTTGCCTTCTGGCTCGCCGTGGTTGACATAGACAACATCTGGTGACGGTGACGCAGTATGGACCCAGTCGAGCAGATCGTTCTGGTCGGCATGGGCGGATAGGGGGAGGGACGCCACGTTGGCCCGTACGGGGTGATAGCGGCCGAACATCTTCAGTTGGCGGACACCGGATCGCAGGGCTTCGCCACGGGTCCCCGGGGCTTGAAACCCGACGAGGAGCACCGAGTTGTTGTGGTTCCTGATGCGATTGGCAAGGTGGTGGATTATCCGTCCTCCGGTGGCCATGCCGGAGGCGGAGATGATGATCATTGGGCCCGAGCGATTGTTCAGTTTCTTCGATTCTTCGACGGTCCGAGTTTCGGTGACTTCCATGTCAGCGAAGAGGTCGGTGCCGTGTAGTTCGGGTCGGATCTCCGGTGAGCTGGCGTGGGCCTCAGCCCGATAGACATCGAGAGCTCGGCTCGCCATCGGGCTGTCGACGAACACGGGGAGGTCCGGGACATGACCCGCTGCGATGAGTTGGTTGAGGTGCCAGAGCACGATTTCAGTGCGGTCGACTGCAAAGGACGGGATGAGCACGACGCCGCCGCGTCGGGCAGTGCGGTTCACGATCTCGGCGATCAGTTCTTCTGGGTCGCCTTCGGGATGGTTCTCGTCGCCATAGGTTGATTCGGTCACCACGACATTGGCTGGCCCGATCGGAGCCGGTGGCAGGAGTAGGGGATGGGTGGAGCGGCCCAGGTCGCCGCTGAACATGACGCGGGTGTCGTGGGTGGTGAGGTGCAGGCCGACGCAGGCGGCACCGAGGATGTGGCCAGCCCGTTGCCATTTCGCTACGACATCAGGCAGCACGGTCTGGTTCGTGTCGAAGGGCACGGTTTCGAACTGCTGAAGGCAGTTCAGTGCTTCGGAGCGGGTGTAGAGCGGCAAAGCCGGGTCGTGCTTTGAGTAGCCCTTTCGGTTGGCGTAGGCGGCTTCTTCTTCTTGGAGGTATCCGCTGTCGGGGAGCACGATTTCGGCGAGCTTGCGGGTTCCTTCTGTGCAGTAAACGGGGCCTCGAAAACCGAGGCTGACGAGCCTGGGCAGATACCCGCAGTGGTCGAGGTGGGCATGAGTCAATAGCACGGCATCGATGCTTTCGGGGGCGACCGGAAATGGTGCCCAGTTCTGCAAACGCAGCTTCTTTCTGCCCTGGAACAGCCCACAGTCGACCAAGATTCGTCCTTCTGCTGTGTGAAGCAGGGTCTTGCTGCCGGTCACGGTCTGTGCGCCGCCGATGAAGGTCAGGGTCGGTGCTGAGGTGGACTTGGCCATGGTTGGAAGACTCCCGGGGCCGATACGTGATCGCAGCGGCATTGGTTCGCCAGCCGATACTGGATGATTCTGAGTTCGCTGGCCACGGCCAAAGGTCCCACCGTAGGCTCGATCGCCGCCTCCTCGAACACCGACGATTCCCCCAGAAGGATGACAAGCCCGGTACATCTTTCTCGGTCGAGTTGGTCGTGGTCAGAGACCATGGATCGTCACGCTCTGAACCGCCGATTTCGGTGGTGCGACCAGTGAGGCCGGCATTGCCGCCCTGTCGTTCTCGACGTAACCTGCGAAGTAGATAGACCTCGTCCATCTACTTGCCTTGCGACGGTGTAACGGTGTCACCACATGCTCTGCCACTACCAAGTTCATCACTGCTTGCTTTGTATGTAGGGCCCGCATTTCTTCTCGAGCGATCCTGGTGCGCTGCCGGCGCGACGACCCCGCCGGGCGACCCGATCGAAGTGACGGACCAACGATGGTGAAAAGAAGAACCGAAACTGACTTGTCTCGTGCCGATGATGTCGCCGGGATTGAGATCGCTGTGTTGGACCATGCGGGTGTAATTGAGTCGGTGAACTCGAGCTGGGAACGGTTCAGCGAGCAAAACGGTGGAGATCCGACCAGAACCGGTGTGGGCGTTAGTTATCTCGATATTTGTGACCAAGCTGAAGACGAGTCGGGCGCGGCGGAGGTAAGCGCGGCAATCCGTCGGGCTTTGGCCGGCAACCTTGCCTCGACTGAAGTCATCAGAATCCCGTGCGATTCAGAGTCGGAGAGTCGCTGGTTCGATGTTTTGATCTCTGCCCGACCTGGCCTTCGTGGCGACGTCGCTGGAGTCACGGTGGTGTTGACCCCGGCGGCGGGACGTAGCGAACCAGCCGACATCGCAGGTGGCCTCGTTCCGCCCGAGGGTCTCGATCTTCGTGCAGCGACGGCTTCAAAGGGTTCGCAGCCCTTGAGCGATGTTCCGGCTGCTGATGGTGCGATGGCCTGGGCGATGGTGGAAGCATCACCAGATGCGTTGGTGATGGCCGATGAGGATGGTCTGATCGAGTTGGTGAATGGTCAGGCCGAGAAACTTTTCGGGTACGACCGGATTGAGCTGTTAGGCAAGCCGGTGGAGATGCTGCTTCCGGAGAGATTCGTCGGAGTTCATAGGGCTCATCGGACCAGGTTCCGGGTCGCACCCGAGGTTCGGGCGATGGGTTCAGGCATGGATCTTCGTGCCCGACGTGCAGACGGGACCGAGATCCCTGTCGAAGTTAGTCTTTCACCGCTGCGAGCCCAGGGCCGGCTGCGGGTTATTGCAGCGGTTCGCGACATCTCCGACCGGGCGGCAGCTGAAGCAGCCGCCCAGAGGGTTCGGGCTGGACTCGACTCGATCGTCGACGGTGTCTACATGTTCGATCCTGAAACCCTCCGCTTCTCGTATGTGAACGATGGCGCGGTGGCCCAAACCGGTTACAGCGCGGCGGAGATGGTCGATGGCATGACGCCGCTACATCTGACTGCGGACTTCAGTCGGGACCAATTCGCCCGTCTTGTGGCCGGTGTTGTCGGCGCCAACAAGGGTCCTTCGCAGTTCGAGGCGACGATGTGCCATCGATCGGGCCGCGATTTCCCAGTCGAAGTCGTCATGGCATGCCCCGACCAGGCCACCGATCTACCTCCCGTGGTGCTGGCTGTCGTGCGCGACATTTCCTTACGCCGCTCGGCAGAGCGTCAGGCCGGCATCATTCGGCACAGCATCGACGCCGTGTCTGACGCTGTGTTTGTGTGCGATGAACACACGTTGGAGTTCATCCACGTCAACCAGGGTGCCGTCGAGCTCCACGGCTACGAACGAGAAGAGCTGTTGGCCGGGATGACCCCGGGCGATTTGGCCCCCGATATGTCGGCCGATGACGTCGGGGCTGCCCTAACCAAGCTGGCGGATGCGCCGTTGGAACATGCACGGTTTGCAGCCACCGGCATAACCAAGGATGAGACGGTCGTGCCGGTTGAGGTGCTGATCAACTGGCCGCTGCCTGCACAACCCGGGGATCCTCGACCGGTCATCGCTGTCGTACGTGACATCTCTGATCGAGTCGCCGCCGAGGCTCAGAGTCGCCGCCGAGCGGCCCTCGATCGCACGGTGTCTCAGGTGAGGTTGGCGATGTTGCAGGGAGCGTCACGGGGTGACGGTCTTCGGTTGATCTGCGAGGGAGCCAACGAGGCCCTCGACGCATCGGCGGTGATGATTCTGACGCCGACCGGCGCCGACGACGACCTGAGTATCGAGGCCGACATCGGCTTGTCTCGCTCGGCACGAGCCAGTATGTCGTTCCGCACGAGCCAGGGCGTGGTCGGAGAGGTATTCACCAGCGGTCAACCACAGTTCACCGACCGAAACGACCAGCGGATTAGCCCCGCCAACCTGGCGGTGGCGGAACAACATGACGCCGGGTCGATTGTCGCCGCTCCGATTCATGATGCCAACGAAGTAGTCGGGGTCGTTGTCGTTGTTCGAGCCGGCTCGGCCCCTCGCCTCGACGACGAAGACCTCGTAGCTGTTGAACAGTTTGCATCAGCTGCGGTGGTTGCTATCGAAGCGGCAGAAGCCCGTGAAAACCAGACCCAGTTGGAGCTGTTCGAAGACCGTGAGCGCATTGGCCGCGACATGCACGACAAAGTCATCGGCCGCCTCTTCGCCACAGGAATGGCTCTGCAATCGACTCTTGGTCGCGTGGCTGACCCGGCAACGGCCAGTCGGCTTTCGGACATGGTCGAAGAGATCGATGTCACAATCAAAGAAATCCGCACCACCATCTACGGTGCTCGCTCGCAGATCGGCTGGGGAAAAGGCGTCGCCGGTCAGATCCTCGCCATCGCGGCCGACCAAAATGCGATTCTCGGCTTCGAACCTCGAGTCACTTGCATCGGCCCGATCGATGACCTCTCCGAGCCGACGGTTGACGAGCTGACTGGGACGCTGCACGAAGCGCTCACCAACATTGGCAAACACGCCCAAGCAACCACGGCAACCATCGATGTGCTTGTTGCCGACAACGACCTCACCGTGACAATCACCGACAACGGGAAGGGATTTGACCCGGCCGCTGTGACCCGTGCATACGGCGGATCAGAACTCACCAGCAACGGGCTAGTCAACATGACGACCAGGGCCGAGAAACTCGGCGGTCACGCCACGATCTCATCGAATCCGGGCGAAGGAACGATGATCACCTGGACCGTCCCTTTTCGAGGCTTTGGTGTTGCTGCCCCGATTTAGGACGGGACCTTGGTCCCTACCTCTTGGATCGTTCGCCGGCGAAGGTGGCCCGTGTGCCTGGAGCGACCGCATTTCCAATCCACGCGCTGCCCCCGGACAGTTTCCGGTCGCCTCGGTGACCGGTTCGTGGTCGCGGTGCCAATGACGCCGCCGCGACGCGGGGTCCGCCATGAACCAATTCCGGTGACGGCTCAGGCCGAGCCGGGGTTGGTGGCGGCCGCCTCGTGACAAACCAACACCTGGCTCGCTCGCTCGGATTTGGGCAGATCACAGCCAGCGGCGTTGGGATCATCATCGGGGCCGGGATCTACGTGCTGTTGGGAGCTGCGACCGCCGAGGCCGGAGCAGCGGTATGGGTTTCTTTCTTGATCGCCGGGGCCCTTAGCGCCCTGACTGCGTTGAGCTATGCCGAACTGGCGGCCATGTTTCCGAACGCGGGGGCCGAGTATGACTACACCCGTCGAGTAGCACCAGAGTGGACCGCGTTCGTCATTGGCTGGGTGATGATTCTGGGTTTGGTCATCGCCGCGGCCGCAGTCGCACTTGGGTTCGCCAGCTACGTTCGCTACTTCGTTGACGTTCCGCTCCGGGTCGCAGCGTGGGCCCTTATCGCCGTAGTGACCCTGATTGCCTTGGCTGGCATCGAACAGTCGGCCAAGCTCACGGTGGCCTTGAGCGCGTTCCAGGTTGGTGGCCTCGTCGTCATCGTTGCCATCGGCGTTCCTCACCTCGGCGACCATGATCTGCTCGAGGGATCCACCACCGCTGGGGTTATGACTGCGGCCGCCCTCGTCTTCTTCGCCTTCGTGGGGTTCGACGAGGTGATCACCTTGGCCGAGGAGACCACCAATCCGGCCCGCACTGTGCCTCGGGCGCTGCTGGTTGCCCTCGCTTTGTCCACAGCCCTGTACGTTGCCGTGGCCGTTGCGGCAGTCAGCGTGCTTGGCCCGTCCGCCTTGGGTGCCTCCGATCAGCCGCTGGCCGATGTCATGGCCGAGGCCATTGGTTCCCGTAGCGCCAAGGTCGTGGCCGTCGTGGCCATGATCGCAACGACGAACACCTCGCTGCTGGCCCTGACGGCAGCGTCGCGACTGCAGTTCGGCATGGCCGACACCGGCGCACTACCGGCAGTGTTCCGACGGCTAAGTGTCATGCGGGCCCCATGGGTCGCCATCATGTGCGCTTCGCTGGTGGCCGCTGCCTTTGTAGCCGTCGGTGATCTGAAACTGGTGGCCGGAGTAACTGACTTCTCGGTCTATCTCGTGTTCATCGCCGTCAACATCACGGTGATCCTGCTCCGATTCTGGCAACCGAATCGGCTGCGACCATTCTTCATTCGCGGTGCCATAGGAAAAGTTCCCGTTGTGCCGGTGGTGGCGCTGGCGGCCATCGCGCTGCTCGTGCCGTCGCTCGAGGTCACCGCTCTTCTCATTGGAGCGATCGTGGCTATCATCGGCGTTGCTGTCTTTGCGGCTCTGGCTTACTTCCGAAAGCGAGCCGCAGAGCCGCCCAATCCGGTGGAGAAGCCGTTGGTACCCCGAACGAGCGTGAACCGAGACGAGGCAGCTCAGGTTGCCGCTGCTTTGCGGATCGACTTTGCGTCGGTGTCGTTCGATCTCGACCAGTTTCATCGGGGAATGGGGGTCGAACTACAACACGGCACCGGCGACCCCGACACCAACATCACCAATGACGACCTCGTGGCGACCGGCAAGATCGCCCTTGCTCACCTCAACGAAATCCCCGACTACTACACCCGATTGGCAGCGATGGAAGCCGAGGCCAGGCGACAGCAGTGACTTCGACCACACGAGCGGTCAGCTTCGGAATCAGGTCGTGGCGGCGTTCGAGCTGAACATCGATCTGAGCGAAATCGTTGCGCATCCGCTCGCGCGACCCGATACCACGAGTACGACGAGAAAAATGAGCACCGGGGCTCGCCAGTGACCGTGAGAATGTTGCGCTGTGCTGGGGTCATCTCGAATCTGTGAAGAGTGGGCGCCACCGAGTAGGGCCGAAAGTCACGAACAAGGGTCGCCCGTGTTAGGCAGGTCTCGATGACAACGAATGAGGACCGGTCGACGACACCACGGCCCGTCGATCATCAGCGACCAAGGCTTGACGGTGGGATCGCGCGCGGAGAATTTGACCGGTGTGTGCTGACGCCAGCCGAGATGTCGAGGATCGACCAGGCCAGCATCGCTGCCGGGGTGAGTGGCGTCGATCTGATGGAGCACGCTGGGTCGGCCGTCGCCGACGCAATCGTCGCACGCTGGTCCAAACGGCCGGTCGTTGTGCTCTGTGGACCGGGGAACAACGGGGGCGACGGATTCGTGGTCGCACGCCATCTCCAGTCCCGTGGCTGGTCAGTGAGGGTTGCGTCATCGAGTCGTTCACCAGATCGCCTCGGAGACGCGGGTCATCACGCCGCGCTCTGGGATGGAGCGGTGGAGCCCTTCTCCTCCGAGCTCCTCGCCGATGACACCGTGGTGGTCGACGCCCTCTTTGGCGCTGGCTTGTCTCGTCCCGTCGACGGTGAGGCACTCGTGATGATCCAGGCGATGATCGCTGCTCAAACGGCTGTGTGCGCCATCGATGTGCCGAGCGGTGTGGATGGAGCGACGGGAGAAGTACGCGGCGCTGCCGCGCCGGCTGAGGTCACCGTCACGTTCTTCCGGAAGAAGCCCGGACACCTTGTCTTTCCTGGCAGAGCGTTGTGCGGTGAGGTCGTGCTGGCCGACATCGGCACCCCCTCTGGGGCGCTCGACGGCTTCAGCCCGCAGACTTGGGAGAACGCCCCTGTCCTGTGGCAGGACCGCTACCCGTGGCCGCAGGCTGCTGGCCACAAGTACCAGCGCGGAAGCGTGCTGGTACTTGGTGGCGCTGTGACCACCGGGGCCAGCCGGCTGACGGCGACGGCTGCCATGCGTGTCGGGGCCGGGCTCGTCACCCTGGCGGTGCCAGAACAGGCCTGGGCGGTTTACGCGGCCGCAATGACGGGGGTGATGGTTCATCCTCTTCGGGGTCTCGATGGGGGGAGCGAGTTCTCAGCGTTGCTAGATGACCAGCGCCGCAACGCCGTGGCAATTGGTCCCGGTCTCGGCGTGGGACGGTCGACCTGCCTCGCAGCGCTTGCGGCACTTGCTGTCGCGGACAGGCGGCGCGCCGTCGTGCTCGATGCCGACGCGTTCACCTCATTCGCCGACGACCCGCACAGTTTGTTCGACGCGATCAGCGGCCCATGTGTGCTGACTCCGCACGACGCCGAGTTCGCCAGAGTGTTCGATCCGTCGGGCGACAAGTTGAGCCGGGTTCGTCGCGCTGCGTCTCAAAGTGGTGCGGTGGTACTCCTCAAAGGCTCCGACACCGTGATTGCAAGTCCCGACGGCCGAGCTGCGATTAACACCAATGCTCCTCCCGATTTGGCGACTGGCGGATCGGGCGATGTTCTCACCGGCCTCATCGTCGGCCTGCTGGCGCAAGGACTCGGCCCCTTTGATGCTGCGTGCGCTGGCTCGTGGCTTCACGGCGAGGTCGCGACCGCGTTCGGTCCGGGCCTCATCGCCGAGGACCTTCCGACCGGGCTACCAGCGGTGCTCCGCCAACTCAAACACAACAGGACGGGTCAGGACCTCGTTCGGGCAGCAACACCTGCATGGGGCATCCGCGGTAGCTCCTCTTGATGAAGCGCATCTTCCAGAATCGTCTCTAGGAACATCGAGCTATCGCCTCTGAATCCGGTTGTAGTGCTCGGCCGTCAGCGCCATCGCTAGGAAGGTCACCAGCAGCGTTGACCAGAGAACACCGCCATTGGCGGCAACGGCCAGAAGTGAGATCACTGCGCTGAGGTGAGCAGTGAGGCGGATGTGCTCCAGCTCGGCGAGCGATCGAACAATCTGTCTCGGAGAACCTGCTTGTGTGCGAGTTTGGTGTGGATGTACCAGGGTCATACTGCGAGTGTCATTCCGCTGTTACGAGCCCCGTAGAGGCCAAAGTCCACCTCTCATGAGAGATTCCATCCCGAGCGCCGGCTCTGGTAGGGCCCTAGGACCCTGTGACGGGCCAGCGTGGCGAACGAAGGTCACGTGGTGACTCAAGCAGAAGAAGGGACCATTCGTGATCTTTGAAGAGACCGTTGTTCTATCCAAGGCTTTCGGCGAGGTAGTGGATGAGGTCAAGGCCATCTTTGGCGCCGTTGGTTTCGGTACGTTGACCGAGATTGACATGCAGGCGACGCTCAAAGCGAAGGTCGACAAGGACATCGGCCGCTACGTCATCATTGGGGCCTGTAATCCGCATCTGGCCAGCAGAGCGCTCGACGTCGAACCTCAGATAGGGGTCCTCTTGCCCTGCAATGTTGTTGTTCGAGAGTCGGGTGATGAGGTGATTGTGGAGGCGATGGATCCCGGTCTCATGGCATCGGTCGCCGGCAACGAGGCGCTGGCTCCGATCGCGGCCGAGGCTCGGTCACTGATGAACGAAGCACTGCGACGGCTGGCCGCCGACGGCGAGCTCACCAGTGGAGACTAAGCAGCTGGCATCGTGACGACGTTGCTCGAGGCTGATCCACGGGTCTTGGCCAACGCGTGGCTGGAGGTCGACCCGGACGAGGAAACCCGAGCTGAGACAATTGCCATCCTTGATACCGGCGGACCCGACCTCGTCACTCGCTTTGGGGAGCGACTCGGATTTGGCACGGCCGGACTCCGAGGCCCGCTCGGGGCCGGTCCGAACCGGATGAATCGGGTGCTGGTCCGCATCGCGGCGGCGGCCTTGGGCAACGAGCTTGTATCGACATCCGGCGCACGGGTGGTTGTTGGTCACGATGCTCGCCATGGCAGCCGGAGCTTCGCCGAGGACACGGTTCGCGTGCTGGCGAGGATGGGTGTGCCCTGCACGCTGTTTCCTGAACCAGTCCCAACACCGGTGCTGGCTTTCGCGGTACGACATCTCGATGCTGCAGCGGGAGTGATGGTCACTGCCAGCCACAACCCTCGGCCGGACAACGGGTACAAGATCTATTGGCGCGGCGGCACCCAAATCTCGCATCCCATCGACGAACGAATTGCGGCGACGATGCTCACCACGCCGTTGCCGACCGAGGATGACTTGGCGCCGTTCGATGATGCGGCCATCACGTCGCCCGACCCATCGCTGATGGGTGCGTACCTTGATGCCGTCGTTGGGCTTCTGGATCCGACGGTCGAACCGACAGCTCGAGTTGCGTACACGCCGTTGCACGGCGTTGGTCGGGACACGCTCCTGGCTGCCTTCGCTAGGGCAGGATTCGCTTCGCCACACGTTGTTGGAAGTCAAGGTGAACCCGATCCTGACTTCCCGACGACACCGTTTCCGAACCCGGAGGAGCCGGGGGCTCTCGGCCCCCTTTTGGAGTTGGCGGCTGTCGTGGGAGCTGACGTTGCGCTTGCCAACGATCCGGACGCAGATCGGTTGGCTGTTGCGGTACCCAACGGCCTGTCATGGCGCCTTCTCACCGGCGACGAAGTCGGGTGCGTGCTCGCCGAGTACCTGCTGCAGAGATCACCGGCAAAGAACGGCGAGGAGTCACTGGTCGTCAACACGATCGTCAGTTCCAGTCTTCTCTCCAAGATTGCGGCTCGCCACGGCGCTCGGCACGAGCGGACCCTCACCGGTTTCAAGTGGATCATGAACGCCGGGGCCGACAGGCCAAATGTCACGCGGGTTCTCGGATATGAGGAGGCGCTGGGTTACTGCATTGGTGACATCGTCGGCGACAAAGATGGAATCAGTGCGGCACTGGTCGTCGGCGAGCTCGTCTCCTGGCTTCAACGTCAGGGCCGTTCGATCCTCGATCTCCTCGATGAGCTCGACCAACGGCATGGGGTGCACGTGACCGGACAACGCTCCATCCGGTTCGAGACGCCGACCGGTCGAGCCGAAGCTATGAAGGTGCTCCGCGACCAACCGCCAGAGAGCCTGGGCAGGCACCGGGTCGAACGAGTCGTCGACCGAAGTGTTGGGGATGGTTCGTTGCCGCCGACTGACGCCGTTGAGTTCGAACTCGAGCACGGGCGAGTCATCATTCGTCCAAGCGGAACTGAACCAAAGCTAAAGATCTACGGCGAACTGGTTGTCGATGTTGGAGAGTCGCCACGTCAAGACCGGAATGGCGCACGACGTGAGCTGGCCGATGTCCTGGCCAAGGCCGCGGAAGTTGTCGCCGCTCCGGAGCGAAGGCTCTTCGAGCTGCAGCACTCTGACACGGTTGCCGACGCCGCTTTGCTCGAGCGTGGCAACGCCCTCCATGCCCAAGTCATCTCGGGCGTGAATCGTGCAAAGGATCTGCGCCTGGTTGTGCAGTGCATTGATCTAACGACGCTCGAAGGCGACGACACGCTGGGCCGGGTCCGGGCGTTGTGCGCCCAAGCTCGTCGCCCTGATCCCGCCGATCCAACCGTCGGACCAACGGCCGCGGTGTGTGTCTATCCGTCGCTCGTGGCCCAGGCTGCCAGTCTGACGTCTGGCAGCGCCGTTCGGGTGGCCAGTGTTGCCGGCGCTTTTCCGAGCGGTCTCTCACCCTCGGCCGTTCGTCAGGCCGATATCGCGGCAGCGGTTGACGCCGGCGCCGACGAGATCGACATTGTGCTCAATCGGGCCGCCTACCTCGATGGCGACCTGAAGCGTGTGGCCGATGACGTTGCAGCGGCGAAGGCCATTCTTGGTGACATCCATCTGAAGGTGATCCTCGAGGTAGGTGAGCTCTCGACGCCTGCCCTCGTCAGAGGCGCCGCCGTGTTGGCCATGGAGGCCGGCGCCGATTTCATAAAGACGTCAACGGGCAAGTCGAAGGCGAGTGCCACCCCGGCATCGGTGATGGTCATGGCGGAAGCCATCGCTGACCATCGCCGGCAAACCGGCAGGATGGTCGGCATCAAGGTCGCTGGTGGCGTGCGAACCGCCGACGATGCGCTGGGCTATGTGGCCATCGTCCGTTCGGTACTCGGTGAGCAGTGGTTGACGCCGACGCTCCTTCGCTTCGGCGCGTCGAGCCTGCTGGCGTCAGTTCTCGACGATCTGGTCGTCACCGAGTCTTCCCTCCGGAGCTAGAGCGAGAGGCTCAGGAGGCCCTCGGGACGGCGTTCCGTACACCCCTGACGGCCTCGTCGACCGTCGTATGCAGCGCTTCTGTCAACAGTTTGCCCGTCGCCTTCAGATCTTCCCGCACTGCCGGATCTTTCGCAGCGTTACCCGCTGCCTCAACCGTGTCGTCGATCGCCTCAGCCAGACGATCGATGGCCGATTTCACGTCGTCGCCATCGTCGTCAGAGAATTCTTCCTGCACGTGGTACTTGAGCTTCAGGCTAAGCCCGGCCAGCTCGTCGGCCACGTTGCACCAGGCTTGCTTGACCCCTGTCTTGCTCATGTCAGTTCCTTTGTTCGTCGCATCGGCGCTGCAGAACCGCACCGCCGATGCAACCTTCGGACATACGGTCTGCGAAACACAGAGTCGAAGGTCACTGGCTGCATAGCTAGATGTTGGTCACCGTCAGACTCCGGTGATTAGATCGTTCATGAGTTGGTCGAGCACTTCAAGTGTTCGTTGCAAATCGTGTCGGCCTACGTCGGTTGTGTGCGCGTCGTCACAGAGTCTCAGGGCGAGTCCTGCCGCGAAGAGGTGTTGAGCGAGCTTTTCTCGCTGCGCTTCCAGCGCACGTTCTCTCCGCTCAACCTGGTCTAGTTGAGGGTTGCCCAGAGCCGGTATGTCTTTTCGCCACGCCATGATGGCGGTCACGTCGCGGACAACCAGCATCGAAAGGTCATCCGGGTCTCCCAGTTCTACGAGCGAGCTCGTAACGGGGAAGCTCGTGCCGTCCAGGCGCCGTGCCGGGAATACCTCAGCACGGTCATTGGTCGTCGTCAATCGGACAGACGGCACCAGGAGTGCGGCCGAGTGTCCGACCAGTTCCCTGTTGTCGAAGAGACGCTCGAGAGCTGGGTTCACGGCGCTGATTGTGAGCCGGCGTTGGTTGGGGCGGGCGACGTCACCGCCCGCGAGCAAGGCAAGACCGTCAGGATGGTGCTGCCACATTGGGCTCGCGACGGTTATCGCCTCTGCACCGGTCATGGCGTCAGCAGTCGTCGGGCTCAGGTGGACGATGACGTAGTTCTTCCATACCTCAGAGACTGCGGCTTTCTCGGCGCAGGTTCTAGGGGAGAAGGTCCCGTCAGTTCGGTTGCCTGTGCCTGTGCCTGTGCCTGTGCCTGTGCCTGTGCCTGTGCCTAGCCTGCGGTCATGGAACTCCCAGACTCGCCATGCCAAGCAGGGGAGTTGATGGATGCCCTCGTCGGCCAACTCCCGGCGGGAGCTCAGCTGGTCGTACCGATCGCGAATGGCGAACCGGTGACGCTGATGGACGAGCTCGAGGCTCGAGCCTCAGAACTCGACAACGTTCGTGTGCATCAGATGCACGCGCTGCGTGACCGGCCCTATTTGCACGGCGCGTTTCGAGGTCGTCTCGAACATGTTTCGTGGTTTCTTTCTCACATCACCCGGCCGGCATTCCAGGCCGGTGGTTGTCATTTCGCTCCCGCCAATTTCAGTGAGGTTCCGCAGCTGCTCTTGGAGAAGCAGCCCGCGGTGGTCTTGGCTGCGGCCAGTCCACCGGACCGTCTGGGCTATTTCAGCCTTGGGGTTAGCGCCGACTATGCAGCAGCCCTAATCGGCCAGGTGCCGTTTGTGCTTGAGGTCAATCCGCTCATGCCGCGAACGTACGGGGCTAACCGGTTACATGTCAGCGAAGTGGCGGCCTGGTGTGAGGCTTCGGCTGACCTCGTCGAGGTTCCGGCCCCTTCGGTTACACCACTGGACCGGCGGATCGCCGAGCATGTCGCCGATCGGGTTCCGCATGGGGCCACCATCCAGCTGGGAATTGGCTCGATTCCGACGGGGGTGGCGGCGCTGCTCATCGATCATCGACACCTTGGGATCCACACCGAGCTTCTGTCTGATCCTGTGGTCGATCTGGTGGATGCCGGTGCAGTAACCGGCATCAACAAGCGGTCGTATCGCGGCCGGATTGTCGCCACGTTCGCATTGGGAAGCCGGCGTCTCTATGATTTTTGTGACAGGAATGACGGTGTCGTGTTCCTGCCGGTGGACGAAGTCAACGATCCTCGAAACATCGGCCGTGAGCCAAACTTCGTGTCCATCAACGGGACCCTTGAAGTAGACCTCTTTGGGCAGTGTGCTTCGGAGACACTTGGCACCACCTACTGGTCGGGAAGCGGTGGGCAGGCCGACTTCGCCCGAGGGGCGCAGTACTCAGAGGGCGGGGATGGCTTCGTCGTGCTTCGATCAACCGCTAAGCAGGGTCAGATCAGTCGTATCACCCCGACCCTGAAGACCGGAGCCGTGGTCACGACACCGAAGAACACCGTCGATAATGTCGTGACGGAGTACGGCGTTGCCGAGCTGCGGGGCCGGACGTTGGCCGAACGGGCGAGCGCTCTCATCGCCGTCGCAGCGCCAGAGCATCGGGAGTGGCTGAGCCGCGAGGCGCGGGACATGGGTCTGATTGGCAGCGGTGTCGACTTCTAGCCGAGGCCGTCGAATATCTGCCAGCCGGCCAGTGCCAATGAAAGCGTGGCGCCGACGAGACCAACCCATCGGAAGCGGGCCATAGGTGTTGCTTCCTGTTTCCGGCCGATCAGGTAGAGGGCGGTGTTCACGAGGGTAAAGACGCCGAGCGTCACCAAGCTTGTGATTCTGGCCAACTGCACCAGAGGAAAAAGAAGGACGAGGGCGATTGTTGAGAGCGTGACAAAGAGGGTGGCCCGGGTTGGTGTCTGATGCTTCGGGTGTATGTGAGCGAATCCGTTCAGTATCAGCCCGTCGGTGGCCATGCCGTAGAGAACCCTGGCCGCCATCACGATCTGGATCAGAATGCCATTGATCATTGCCACCGATGCGGCTGCCGCAATCGGGCCCGACCCACGGTCGCTGACCTCCTCGAAGAGTGATGCCATGGGGGCTGACGACTCCGTTATTGCCGCCCGGTCAGGGACTGCGACAGCTACCAAGGCCAGGAGGACATACAACCCGAGGGTGATGAGCAGGACGACAAGAATGGCTATCGGACCTGCACGGCGGGGTTCGATCGTTTCCTCGGCCAGGTTTGCGATGTTCTCGAAGCCGACGAACGCAAAGAAGGCGATGACCGATCCGGCCAGGATGGGGGAGATTACCGCTGTGTCGATCGACGGTACGAACGCAGATTGGAGTAGGCCCGGGGTATCGAGCAGATCGAAACCGAACGCGAGGACGACCACCAAGGTGCCGACTTCGAGGAGGGTGATCACGGCGGCAAGGATCACACTCTCTCGGATTCCCTTCCGGGCGACGAGACTTAGGACGACCAAAAGGGCGACAGCCGCCGGTCGCTCCGGGACTCGAACGAGGGAGGACAGATAGCCGGCGAAGGCCAAGGCCACGACCGCGCCGGTGATGATGCCGGTTACGACGACAGCCAGGCCAGTCAACCGCCCAGCCGTCGGACCGATGCCCTGGTTGACGTAAACGGCTTCGCTGCCTGCCCGAGGGAACGCTGCGATGAGCATCATGTAGGAGGCACCGGTGAACGAAGCGAGGACTCCGGCCACGAGAAACGACAAAGGCGCATTGTCTCCGGCGAGACCGAGGATTTCGCCGAGGAGAGCGAAGATGCCGGCTCCCACGGTGACACCGAGGCCGTAAAAAATGAGAGCCGGGAGCGTGATTACTCTGTCGAGCTTTGGATTGACACTGATCTGCGGTTCTGTCCCAGATGGCCGTTCTAGGTTGTGACTCACCGTTTCCCAGGATGCGATTTCGTTGCGAACAGCGACCGGATCTCCGACGCAGAGTGTCCAGTCAGTTCAACGATGTCATCGACGCAAAAGGGGAGTGATCCCGCCGCAGCTGCTGCATCCGCCGCTTCGTTCGAAGCTACGAGCCCGATGGCCAGTGACGTTTCCGGGCAGAGCTCCATATCCAGATCGAGCGGTTCGTTCTCATCCATCTCGAGTGTTGTTCTGGCGATGCGTCGGGCATTTTCGAGGGTCGTAGCGCAGTAGCGGTGTCCGCTAGCGAGCTCGCAGTGCCAAACGGAGCGTCCGTCACGAATCATCAGTTTCGTCGGCATGGTCAATCGTTCTGGCCGGGTAGGTAGTGCTGACGGATGAGCAGGTCATCGATCTCTGCCGTCGTTTCGTGGTCTACCAGCGGCACGGTTCGGTCAATGATCTCGGGGTGTTCGTCGGAAGTGTAATGCACCACAACAGTGGCGTCCTCGTCTAGAAGCGAGACTATTTGGTCAGCGAGCGGGTCGAAGATATGAACTGCTGCCTCCTCAGCCGAAAGCGCTGTTTCCGCCCCTTGTTGGTCCTCATCAAGGAATTCCCAGGGGGTCTCAGGGTTGGTGATCGGGTCCGGTACCTCGGTCATTGGCTACTCCTCGTTTTCTGCGGGGATGATGAGCAATGGGCAGGTCAAATGATGAGCGGCGTAGGTGCTGACCGAACCAAGCAGCAGTCCCTTGAACCCGCCGAGTCCTCGGGAGCCGAGCACCACAAGTTCGGCAGGTTCTCCTCCGTCGACGCCCTTTGCTGCTTCGATGATCTGGACTCCAGCATGACCAACGGAAACCTGATGCTTCACCTCTACCGGGAAGCCGTTCTTGTAGTGAGATTCGAGCTCGTTCAGTTCCTTTTCCGTTTGTTCCTGGCCACCGGACAAGAAGTCACCCATGTAGTCGATGTACTCGTAGCCGGCACTCGTCGGCACCGAGACGGTGTGGATGGCGAGGACGCTGGCGTTGCGCCACTCGGCCTCGCGAACTGCCTGGTGGAACGCTTTGCGTGAAGCGTCCGAGTTGTCGAGGCCGACGATGATGTAGCCCATGGAACAGTCTCCTTCTGCCGTGTTCGGCCTGCTGGTTTGTGGTTGGAGATTGAGCCCTTGAGGTCGGGCTGAGGAGGGCCGAAGGACCCTGTTTGTCCGGGGTCCGCACCCGACGATCCAGGGGTTGGCATCTGACAAAAGGCCCTACTGGCTTGTGAGCTGACGTCGCATGGTGGGCTCACGAGGACACCCGCATGGTTCCTCGCCCGCCTTCTGGAAATGAGAAACGCCATGCCCGTTGCCCGTTCCATCGCATCCGCTTTCACCCTCGCTCTAGCTTCGACGGTGTTCTTCACCATCCCGGCAGCTGCGGAGGGGATCTCGGTTCCCACCGACACCGTTGTTGTGGCTGAACCCGGCTCAAGCGTGGAGCTCGGGCGAACGGCGGTCGACACGACGCTGGCTGGGCCAGATTGTACGTGGACGGCCAGTGCTCAGAACCAGGAGTCTGTCCATTTCGGGAACAACATTGTGATTCGCTCCGGCGGCCGAGAGCTGACCCTCGGTGGTGTGGAGGACACACCACACAAGGTCACCTCGAGCTCTGGATCGGCGTACCTGACCCAAGAGATTGTCGCCGTTCTTCAGATGGGCCCCGATGGCGTGTTCAGCGGGGGTATCAACCTCACGATCAGCTACGACAACTGTCAGCCCGAACTGCCGACGACCCTGCTGCCAACGACGCTGCCCCCGACGACCCTGCCCCCGACCACCGTCGAACCAACGATTGTGAGTGAGCCGACGACCAGCCCGCCGGTCGACGTGGACCCGCAAGGGCCGTCCACCACGATGGTGCCAACCACTCCTGTGCCGACGACTCCCGTGCCGACGAGCGCCGGTCCGCCGGCTACAGAGGTGGCAGCAACGCCGGTTCTGCCGGTAACTGGTAGCGACTGGCCGTTGCTGCTTGGGGTTATCGGCTCGAGTCTTCTCGCTGCAGGATTCGCTCTCACTCGAAGAGTTCGGGTGGATGGAGCTGCTCGCGGGTGAGAGTTCTCGGCGCCGTACCCGATCCATCCAAGGAGCATCGTGACCAAAACTGAACCGCAGACCATTCAGCGAGTGCTGGTGCCGATCGTCGATGCCACCGATGAGCGAGCCCTTGTATCTACCGCGTCAGTCTTGGCCGACTGGTTTGGAGCCTCACTGCAGATCATCATCAACGACCACGGAGTGGTCGATCGCTGGGAGACGATTTCGTTGGGTACCGGGGTGATGACCGAGCCTGTTGTGGCCGTCGATCACGAAACGTTTCTCGTGGGCGCTGCTGCCCACGCCCATGCGGTTGCGCCCTCGCTGTGCGTCATCGACTCGGCCGAGCGAGGATTGGAGTTGTCCAAACTCAGCGACCAAGCGGTGTTTGTCCCTAACAAGACTCGACGGTCTCACCGGATCGCCACCGGACCGCTGGTCGTCCCGGTTTCAGGCCACAAATCAGAAATGGACGCGCTGGCTGTTGCCGCCATTTGGGCTCTCGCTCTCGAGATCGGTGTTCGGCTGGTGGCGAGTTCCGACCTGACTTCAGATGATGAAGTCGAAGAGCACCAGCAACGCTTGCGCCAGATGGGCGTGAACGTGGGAGTCGATCGTGCCGCCGGCGAGCTGACCGATGCTGCTCTAAGCGTTGCTCAGAGCAGGAAGGCTCTGGCCGTTGTTGTTTCGTCCGAGTGGCCCGAGGTCGTCGAGTTCGTGCCCCGAGCCCGATGGTTTGGCCAATCGACGGTGTTGGCACCCTCTTTCGATGATGCCACGCTCGCCGCCCACCTCGCTATTGAGCTGTCTGACAGCGGTCCGGTTCACCGCAGCACACCGCCCCAGGGGCTGGTTTCGATGGTCAGGGCGGACTGCCTTGCTCGTATAGAAGACCAAAACGTTGGCCGTGTTGCCTACGTTGAGGACGGTTGGCCGGTCATCGTGCCGGTCAACTACACCGCTCACGAGGGTGCGATCATGATTCGCAGCTTGCCCGGTGGGAAGGTCGAGGCGGCCCACCGTCGAGAGATTGTCTGTCTCGAGATCGACGGGTTCGATGAGCAGAATCGGCATGGCTGGAGTGTGCTGGCTCACGGTCACCTCGAGGTCATTGCCGATCAGGCGGCCCTTCGAATTGCCTGGGAGCACGATCCCGACCCGTGGGTCGATGGCGGTGACTGGTTTTGGCTGCGAATTGTGCCGCTGTCCGTGACTGGCCGCACTATCAGGCCGGCCACAGGTTTGCCGGAAACTCAGTAGAGGGCGAGAGTCGTGCGTCGATTCACCAACATCTTGTTCAGCCCGCTCGGCGATCGAAACAACGTAGCGGCAGCACGACGGGTCGCCGGCCTCGCCAGCCGCAACAAGGCGACGTTGTGCCTGTTCGGCGTGAGTCCTGAACCATCGCGACTTCAACGGGCCCTGCATGGCGACAAGCACATCGATGCCATCAGAGAAGCTGAAGATCGGGCGTTGGCCAAGAAGCTTACCCGCTGGGCCCCAACAGAGGCGGGTCTGGACATCGAGACCAGAATGGCCTCCGGCGACCCTGCGCTGAGCATCATCGAACAAGTCCTTCTTCACGGTCACGACCTGGTGGTCGTCACCACCGACGAGGACTCCGAAGACGGCGCCACAATCAAACGGTTGCTACGTAAATGTCCGTGCCCAGTGTGGGTAATCCGCAACACTCGAGCGAAAACCCAGCGAGTTCTGGCCGCCATCAACCCGGTCCCGGAGGAAGCTGCGCTGAATCAGACCATCCTCGAGCTAGCTGTCTCATTGACACACCTCTACGGCGGCGAACTTCACGTGGTGCATGCATGGGAGCTGTACGGCGAGGCCACGCTGCAATCGTCTGCGTTTATCCGCACAACGGTTTCTGAGATCGAAGCACTCCGCGATAGCGAGAGAGCGACGCACGCAGAGGCTCTCGCCAAGGTCTTAACCGACTCAGGTTTCAAAGACGAGCCCTGGCAGATCCACCTCAGCAAAGGCCCAGCAGCGAAGATCATCAGGGAGGTCGTGACGAGCCGCAAGATCAATCTTCTTGTGATGGGCACCGTCGCTCGTACCGGGGTCGCCGGACTGATCGTGGGCAACACCGCTGAAGCAGTTCTCGACGATGTTCGCTGTTCTGTCGTTGCCGTGAAGCCACCCGGGTTCGTCTCGCCTGTCGAACTGGTCGTCAGGTGACGGTCGCGTGGCCCGACGGTACGATGACGACCGGAACCTTCGAGTGTTGAGCGACCTGAGTGCTAGTACTGCCGAGCAAAAGGTCAGCGAAGCCACCGGCACCGCGGCTACCCATCACAATCACGTCCCCTGGCTTGTCAGCGAACCGTAGAAGGGCCTGCACCGGCGAGCCATCAACGAGCTGAAAGTCGATGTTGCTTGCCGTGAGTGGTTCACACCATGTCGAGCGGAACTCCGCCGCAATCTCCTCCCGGTGGGTCTGAGTCACGACGGGATCGGATTCGGCTCGCAGACGATCGAGTAACCCCATGACGTGGACCGCCACGATCGGCGTGCCGGTCGCTTTGCCGAGCTCAGCGGCAAAAACAGCGGCCGCTGTGCTGTTCGGTGAACTATCTATGGCTACGACTATTCGTTGCATCAGGTGATAATCATGCCCTGGATTCGGCGCGGGTCAGCCGTTTGGAAGCGACCACCGAACGCGAGTTCCAATGCCGTTGGGGCCCGACTCGAACTGCACCGAACCCCCGACTCCTTCCGCTCGCTTGATCAGATTGCTAATACCAAAGCCGCTGCCATCGCCCGAAGCCATCGCCATGCCGACGCCGTCGTCGGTGACGATAACCGTGAGCTCTTGTTCGTCCCAGCCGATAAAGACCGTTGCGGTTTCGGCGTCGGCGTGACGCTGGACATTCGTCAGTAACTCGTTCAGGGTTGGGATGAGTTGTTCTCGAAGCTCATTGGGGAGTGTTTCCAGTTCGCCGTCGGTCTCGATGGCTACCTTGTTCCTCCCCACTGATCGATGACGATCGATCAATCGCTCGATCTCGCCAGCAACGCTGGCATCGGTCTGCGTGAGATGAAAAATTGTCTGGCGGATAACCGTGATGGTTTCGTCGAGGTCGGTGACTGCATCGCTCGCCCGTTCCCGCAGGCGTTCCGGTGAGTCAAGGCTTGCTTGCAAAAGCATCCCGGAGGCAAACAGCCGTTGAATGACCAGGTCGTGAAGATCGCGGGCGATTCGCTCTCGGTCCTCGACGATGAGCATCCTCCTCCGATCACGTCGACCCCGGTCAAGGACGAGCGTGACGGCCGCTTCGTTGGCTAACGCCACGGCGGTCGCCACATCACGGTCACTGAAGGGCTCAGCGTTCGCTGAGCGGGCGACCACCAACACGCCCTCGACCGAGTTCGATGCCAGCAGCGGCTGGAAGATCGCAGGCCCTAACAGCGCAACGTGCTCGCTCGGCTCGGTGCGGATCCGCTCAGAGGCGCTGAGATTCTCGACGATGAGCTGCTCTCCACTGTTCACGACCTGCTCGGCGATCGAGCCCGTCGGGAGGGCAAGCCCTTTGCGGTTTGGCACGATGTCAGAATCCATGGACCGACAAGTCAGCCCTTCCTCGACCGGCGTTGCCAGAAGGCAGTGAGAAGCCGCCAACGCCTCCTTTGTCGCTTCGGTGATGGAAGCCAGTACCTGATCGAGCGGCACCTCCTGAAGCACGTCCTTGCGGATCGAGGACAGAATGGTCAGCAGGTTCTCTCGACCATCTCGTTCGATCTCGGCCTCGACCCTTCGTGAAATGTCGACGATGTGGGCGAGCGACGTTGGGCGTCCGTCGGTACCACGGACTCTTGCTGCGTGGAGCTCACCCCAGACATAGCTGCCATCGGCGCGCCGATACCGTTTCTCGGTCGTGTAGTTCCGGCCCTCGGCCGCCAGTGTTGATGCGCCAGAAATGTCTGTTGCCAGGTCGTCGGGGTGGGTCAGATCTCCGACGGGTATGCCTGCGATCGTCGACGGGTCGACTCCTAGGAGGTCGCCGAACGCGCGGTTGGCCCGCACCAGCGGCCGATGCGTCGGGTCGCTTAGATCAGCCATAGCCATCGGTACCGGTGCGTCTTCAAAGGCTGACCGAAACGCTTCCTCGCTATCGCGCAGTTGGTGTTCCGCTGCCTTTCTGTTGGTTATGTCTCGAACGATGGCGACCACGGGCCGGTTCGAGGAATCGACCGCCTCCGGATAGCTGAGGCTGATCTCGACCGGAATGTCTGTTCCATCCTTCCGCCGGTGGATTGTTTCGAGTGTTATCGCCGACAATGTGCCGTCGATCAGGTCGGCAAGCCTGGCTCTGAATGAGGCGGTGGTGAATTCAGGTTTGAGATGGATTGGGGTCATGCCACTGATCAGCTCAAGGTGGCTGTAACCGGTGTGGGTCGACGCTGCGATATTGACGTAGGAAAACTCGAGCGTGTCGGCCTCGAACATGAACACTGCGTCGTTGACCGCATCCATTGCCCGTCGGACGACGTCTCGTTCATTCTCGATCGTTAAGCGGTCAACGACATCTCGAACCACGGCAATGACATGTGGCTCGGCATCGAGGTCGACAGGACTGAGCGAGATCTCCACCGGAATCATGGCACCGCTCGCATGCCTTGCCATGAGCCTTGAACCAGGATCGCCCATAGCACGGCGCGTTGGCTCAGCCTTGAATCGAGTGTGGTGGGCTCGATGGATCGACCGAAACTCCTCCGGCACAAGATCCTCAATGTGCATGTCAGCGAGCGCAGTAACTGAGTGGCCAAATAGGCGTTCGGCCTGGCGGTTGGCCATCACGATTCGCCCCGAGGAATTCACGGTGAGGATGGCGTCCGGAGCGGCATCCAACAGCAGCGACGCATGTTCATGGCGGTGCGCTGATTGGTCGCTCAACAAGTCCTCCGATGGTGGCTGGTCTCAGCCTAGGGCTCCCCGGATCAGTCGTACTTGCGTCGTTGGCGCTCCTCGAGGCGTGCGGCGAAAGCGGCAGCTTCTGTTCGTCGGCTCATTCCCAATTTGGCCAGCATGTTCGACACATAGTTCTTTACGGTCTTCTCGGCGAGGAAGAGCTCGTCGGCAATCTGGCGGTTGGAGTAGCCCTCGCCGATGAGGTCGAAGATCTTGTGTTCCTGCGGGGTTAGAGAATCCACCAATCCGACATCGCTGTTCTTCACTCGCTGCAAGGCATGGCGCACGGTTGCCGAATCGAGGAGCTGAGCGCCCGTCGCTGCCTTTCGGATTGATTCGACCAGGTCGTTGCTCCGGATCTGCTTGAGGACGTAGCCAGCGGCGCCTGCCATCGAGGCATCGACAAGTGCTTGGTCGTCAGCGAACGAGGTAAGGATCAGGCAGGCGACGTCGGGGAACTGAGATCGGATTTCCCGACAAACCTCGATGCCGTTTCCGTCTTCTAACCGCACATCGAGAACGGCGACGTCGGGCTTTGCACGCGCGACAGCGGCGAGGGTTTCGGCAGCCGAACCGGCTTCTCCGACGACCTCGAGATCTGCCTCAGCATTGACCAGATCCGCCACCCCCCTGCGCACAATCTCGTGGTCATCCAGAAGAAAGACTCTTGTCGTCACGGCCTCGACCGTACCGACGGACCCGCTGGTATCGACGGAATCGACGGTGGCCAGCGGGTCAGTCCGCTCGCTTCCGGTGCACTCTGGCGCTTTGTCCATAGAGGGTAGAATCGTCGCTGCCACCTTGGCCCGCCAGGGACCAAGGTCCCGACCCCAGCCAACGCGATACCGGCGGCGCCGAGGTCGTCATGGTCATGGTCAGGTGGTCTGAGTCGAAGGGATGACGATTGTGGTCGTTTTCGGCTGATGGATGAGACCGGTGGTGATGGAGCCGAGGGCCAGATGAGCAATGCCTCGGTGTCCCTGTGCTCCAAGAACCAGCAAGTCAGCCGTTTCGGACGCCGCTCGTAGGATGTTTCGGGGATCTCCGTTTTCCAACTTCGGAACGATCTCGTGTCGTGCCTCTCCCGCTGCGACGGTCGCCCTCACGATGCTTTCGTCGAGAATGCTGGCGGCTTGGCGTTCGAAGAGGCTGGGGTCTATTGGGCCGCGTTCGGGGAGGGTGCTGAGCACAAAGTGCCAGACGTGCATCGCTTCCAACGTCGTTTCGTCCGGCGTGTTCTTGATGGCCCAACACAGAGCGGCAATGGAGGTAGGCGATCCGTCGATACCGACAACAACCCGTCGCGGTTCATCGCTGGCCGACAGTGTTTCGGGGACAATGGCGACAGGCACAGTGGCATGTGCGGCGACGTGGCAGCTGACCGATCCGAGAAGCGTGTCTTTGGCCGGGCCTCTGCCGCGTGTTCCGACCACGATCAGTGCCGCGTCCGAACCGTTGGTGACCAATGAGGGACCAGCAGCCGCATTCACGACGACCGGCTCCGCATAGTTCGGTACCTTCGCCACCTCGAGAGTCTCTTCCAGTTGTTGCCGGTTGCTGGCTTCGAAGAAGTCGGGCGACGGCGGCAGAGGGGCGCCGGGCATGGGGCTGGCGGTTAGCCACCAAGGAACGTGCCAGGCCATGACCGGACGGACCGGACCGAACTGCTCCGCCCTCTCTGCAGCCCACCGAAGCGCAGCGATGGATCCGGGCGAGCCGTCAACGCCCACAACCATGCCTCGATGAATTGGCGGTCTATCGGGGGTTTCAGCGACAGATGTTGTCTCGGTCTTCACAGATGAGAGATTGCGGCTTCAGGCTCGAAGCCTCTAGGGGAGAAGGTCCCTGCCCGGTTTCGGGCCGTTGGGTCAGGGTGGAGTAGCAACCACAACGAAGGAGCGAACCTATGAGCCTCACCGATCACGCAGATCCGAAGGCCGCAAGGATTCACGGACTCGAGCTTTTCAAAGAGGCCGATAGGAAGGCGCTGGAGCATTTGGCTTCCGCAGCCGATGAGGCGAAGGTCGCGGCCGGGTATCGACTGATCACCCAGGGTCACCACCACGCTGAGGGCTATGTCGTTGAGATGGGGATTGCTGAGGTGCTCGTTGACGATGTGGTGGTCGCTGAGATCGGCGAGGGGCAGATGATCGGCGAGCTCGCCATGTTTGACCGACGACCGGCAAGTGCAACGGTTCGAGCCAGGACGGACATGACGCTACTTGTGCTTCCCTACAACCGGATTGATCAGATTCTCGAGGAGAATCCGAAGATGGTTCGGGTTCTCGCCGAGGGGCTCGCGTCACGTCTTCGCGCTATGGACGCCAACCACTTCTGAGCTGGACAGGGACGGTCGACCACATCGATGGGGATCTGACGGTCGCGTGGATCAACAAGAGCCAAAGAACTCCACCGCCAACAGAACCTTCCCCTGCAGAACGAGATGATGAGGACGTTCCGGTGGGATGACCTGGCTTTCGCCGGCGGAAATGCTTCGCCGCGATCCAGGTTCGTCGTCGAAACTGAATCCAATACGGCCAGAGCGGACCCGAACGACCCCCCAGACACCGGCCGCTACACGATGGTTGCGCAGGAGTCCGGCGGGAACCGTTGTCTCGTCGAACTCAGGTGTGGTCCGGACCAGAACAAGTCCTTCGGGGATGGCGAGATCCTCTAGTCTCACGACGCAGTAGCTGTTGTTCCCAGCACCTGGTCGATCCAGCTGCGAATGGCATCTTTTGGCATGGCGCCGACCTGACGAGCGACCTCTCGGCTTCCGTCGAATAAAACCATGGTCGGAATGCCCTGAACTCCGAGTTGCGCTTGCACCTGTGGTGCCCGGTCGACATTGACCTTCACCACTCGTAGCTGGCCAGCCAGTTCTTCGGAGAGCTCGACCAGAGCGGGGGCAACGGCCCGGCACGGACCGCACCACGGAGCCCAGAGGTCAACCAGGCTCGGGATGGTTGAGCTGGCGATGACGGCGTCGAACTGGTCTCCTTCGACGTCGGCGAGCCAGGGAAGATCGAGCCGGCACTTCCCGCATCGAGGCCGTCCCGACGCGTCAACGGGCACACGATTCCGGGTCCCGCAGGCGGGACAGGTCACTTTGGGGGTCGTCATGCGGTGACTCCTTGGTTCAAGACCTTACGTCTAGCTTCATGGTTGTTGCCCGGTGGACCGCCGCTGGGTCGCTAAGGCCACGCCCGAGGGCTCCGATTCTCCCACGAGTCTCGAGATGTTTCCGGGACAACCTCGATCAGGGTGCGGGCGGAGACTGCGCCGACGGCGACTCCCAGTGCCGTGGTCGAGATGATGGTGAGGGTGACGAAAACCGCGCTGGGCCAGTCGTTCGGCGGGGCCGCTAGTGAGGCGACGGGGATGGTGAAACAGGCGAGTAGAGCGCCGATGCTGACAGAGAACCACGATCCGGATCGGCCGAGGCCCTGCCGAAGCTGGCAAGATTGGAGGAACCCCATCGATGACAACCCGATGATCCAACCGGGGGCCGCAATGACCAGGGCCCACGGTCCGAATGTGTGCACCAGTGAGCTACCGCCTATGCCGACGAACCACGCCAGACCGACAGCGAACCCCGTTGTCGCCGCCCAATCGGGCACCGTTGGGGCGACACGGCGAAGGACGTCAGCCTGAGCCGAGCCGAGTATCAAGCCTTCGAGTACGCCAGCGAGTGTCAGACCAATCACGAATCCAACCTCGGGCGCTCCGATAGCGAATAGCACAGCGCCGGTGAGTGCCAGGGGCACGAACCCGAAGAGCTCGCCGAGGAGGCAGGCACGGATCCATTGCCATCCGGGACCACCGGCTTTCATGGCCGGAATCTCGTCGGGTACGGAGCTGCTCGAGAGCATCACAGGCCACCCAGTCAGTGAATGGGGTTGTTGGTTACCCAGTAGGTTCCGCCGCCAATGAGGCCGATGGCAGGAGCGAACCAGAAGGCCAGATTGACACCGATCCCGAGACCGGGAAAGAACCCACCGCGGTAAGAGGACCATGCCACCACCGTCGTCACAATGATGACGAGCGCGGCCAGCACCGTCGTAAGGAAGCAACTTCGTCCGAAGCTGGGGGCGGCAGCTTCCTCGACCGTCGGGGCGAGCCGGTCGACCTCGGAATCGGTGGGAGAGCTCGACTTCGGCGGAGCACTGATCGGCTGAGCCGGACGGTCAGCTTGGTGCGTTGGATGTTCGATAACGAGTGCCATGTCGTTAGTCCAACACTCGAACCACCTTGCGGGTAGGGCCAAAGGTCACCGAGTGACGGCCCTCAGTTCACGGCCCACGGTTCATGGTCCCAGATCACGACGCTCGAACCCGACCAAGGCAGCGAGAAGGCTCGACGATATGACCAGCCCGAATGTCAGCAGGTGCCAAATCGAGAGCCCGTTGATGAGCGGCTCATTGGCCGCGAACGGGTACCAGAGTGTGAACTTGGCAAAGGGTGCGAGGGATTCGCTGAGCGGGAAGAACGCGTCGACCGCATAGCTGACCACCGCGGAAGCCGTTCCGATTCCGGCCGCTGTGCCACGGTCGCCTGTGAAGGCGCCGGCAGCCAAGGTGATTGCACCAACGGCTCCGCCGAGCAACGCCAGGCTCAGGCATGCGGCGGCGACGTTGGAGGAACTGATGTCGAGTGAGCCGAGATTCGAACCAACCATGATTCCGACAAATAGACCCGCCGTCACCGTGGCGACCGCAATGAGCATCGCCGCCAACGCGGCGCGAGCAACGACCGAGCGTCGGGTGGGTCCGGTTGTTATGAGTGTGAGCTGACCGCGTTCTTCCGCTCCGGCTAGGGCGCCAGCAGCTACGGAGACTCCGGCCCCGATGGCCAGGCCCGGCCCAACGAAGGAGAACAGTTCGACCTGTAGCCAGCCCGCCGGCGTTCCGAGGTCGGCATCACCCAACATCGAGACCATGGCTTCTGGCATGTCAGCGAGCAGCTCGTCGTAGTTCACGCCGAGACTCGAATAGAGCCACGCAGTCAATGCGGCGATGGTCGCCGCAGCAATCGTGAGAGCAAATATGAGGCGACGTCGTTCGCTCAACATGACGCCGATGAGTACGCGAATGATGCTTGCGGTGGGCGACGTCACCACGCTGGTCATTTGTTGTCACCCTCTCGTCTTCGATAGAACTCGAGAAACACTTCTTCGAGGTCTGGCTCCGGCGTGCTGATCGACAGAATCGTGCCTACTCCGAGCGCACACCGCAGGATCGAGTCGAGGGGTCCTTCGGTGGTGAAACTGGCGAGGTTGTCTAGGAGAGACAGGTCGGTCACGCCCGGGCACGCGGCGAGTGCTTCGAGACGCGGTGGACGTTCGAACTCAATTTCGATGTGTCGCCGAACCTGACCCTTCAGGACGGACACGTGGTCAACGGCAACCAACATTCCGGACCGGAGTATTCCCACTCGGTCAGCCACTCGATCGACCTCAGACAGCGTGTGCGACGAGAGCAAGACCGTCATCCCCTCGGCCTTGCATTGGCGGAGCATCTCATGGAAATCGTGCTGAACGAGCGGGTCCAGACCGGTCGTCGGCTCGTCGAGCAGCACGAGCTCCGGTCGGTGCATGAAGGCTTGCACGAGGCCAACTTTCTGCTTGTTGCCCGTAGACAACTCGCCGAGGCGTCGAGTCGGGTCGAGGTCGAATCGTTCGACGAGCTGATCCTGAACGGCGGTGTCAGTAACGCCACGAAGCCGGCAAAGGAAGCCGAAGAACTCGTGGCCGGTCATATGGTCTGGAACCACCAACTCCCCGGGTAAATAGCCTGTTCGTTGATGCACCTCGGTGACATCCACGTGACTGTCGAGGCCGAGAACAGAGATCAACCCTGAGTTGGCCCGGAGCTCATCGAGAATCAATCTGATTGTCGTTGACTTGCCTGAACCGTTCGGACCGAGAAACCCGAAGATCTCGCCGGTTTCAACTCGTAATTCCAGATCGCGGACGGCGTGGACTCTTCCGAACAACTTGTTCAGTCCGGTTGTCTCGATGGCGTATTTCATGGGTGCCTCGCTCCGCCCGTGGGCGGCTCAGGCCTCGTCGGACGATGGCGACTCGTCGTGTCCGCCAGCGGCGTCGATTTCACCATCTCCGTCGTGGTCCATTCCGTCCATCGCGTCGAGTTGGCCGCGATCGATCGGTTCGCCGGCAGTGTTGCGCCAATTGCTGGGCCTAATCGGTAGCTCGCTCGGGTCGAATGTCGGATCAGGGTTGACGACGATGGCGGTCACCATTCCGAACATGCCGTCCTCGCGCTCGACGTGGTTGAGGATGTGACAGTGCCAGACCCACGTGCCGGGGTCGTCGGCCCGCATCAGTACGGTGTAGCGCTCGCCGGGCGCGATGTTGAGCGTGTCCACGTAGTAGGGCTGATCCAGGGGGATGCCGTCCTTGGCATACACGAGCTGGGGGAACTGGTGCAGGTGCATCGGATGCGTCTGTAGTCCTTCGTTGTAATAGGTGATGCTTGCCCATTCTCCCTGGTTGAGCACGAGAGGTTCGGTGGCAGGGAAACTCTTGCCGTTAAGGCTCAGGCCGATTGTTCCGGCGTCGTTGAGGGTCATCGGCATGTCGACGGCCAGGTCGATCTCGTCGGGGATAGTGACTCCGCTGATGGTTTGGCCATACGGGATGGGGTTCTCGCCGACTCGGAAGACACCGAACATTCCGTTGACAACCTGCAGCTGGGCGTGGTTGTGGGCGTGGTACATGCCTATCGCATCGTCGTCGACCGTGAACTCATAGGTGAACGTTCCGCCGTTCGGTGGGATCAGATCTTGGGTGTAGGGAGCGACGCCGTCCTGATCGTTTGGCGTGTGGACGCCATGCCAGTGGATGTCGGTACCCAGCGGCAGGTTGTTCACCACTCGGATCTCTACCTTGTCGTCGCGATCGAGAATGAACTGGGGGGCGGGGACCACTCCGTTGTAGGTCCAGGCCTCGACGAACTTCCCTGGTTCCACTTCCCAGTCGACGATCTCAGCGGTGAGATCGAAGACCTTTGTACCGTCAGCGCGGATCTCTGTTGGCTCGAGGACTGGATTTCCCCTGCCCTCGGTTTCGGCAGGGAACGCCAGCATCGACTCGGTCATCGCCATGTCCATTCCCTCATAATCCATGCCGCCGTGAACTGCGCCTGACTGGTCAGCGGCGGTCGCGTCACCTCCGGTCCCGGTGATGGTGAGGGTGTTCACCATGCCCGACGATTCATGACCGGCGATCGAGCAGTAGATCTCGTAGACGCCCGGCGACAGCTCGCCAAGATTGAGCTCGACGGTTCCGCCTGGGCCAACGTCTGGGGACGCTATGACCGGATTGCGAAGAACAACGTTGTGGGTCATCGAGCCGTTGTTCTTGATGACGAGCGTCACGTTGCCGGCCTGAGCTACGAGGTCACCAGTGATCGAGAACTCCTGCACACTGAGGACCAACGTCGACTGGATGGGAGCTGAGTCGCTGCCGTCGCTCAGTGCGACGGCACCCAAGATGAGGACAACGAAGCCAATCATTCCAATGGCGAGCGCTCCGAGAACGAAGGCAAGAACGAACCGGCGGGACGCTCGATCCTCTGCCGGGTTGACGACGTACCTCGTTGCCGTCGTCCCCTGCGCGTTGGGCTGGGCAGCCGGGCTTTCTTCAATGATGGTCACTGGGTTTCGTTTGCCTCTCGTCGTCGCTCACCGTTGAGCGATGGGTTTGGAACGACTCCCAGTTATGTATCGACGGTCGCGGCACTGATAGAGACCAAGGTCCCTTCTGGCCCTGCCCGCGGGCCGGTACCTTGCCACCATGAGCAGTGAGGCTTGCATGGGCAGCGAGAACTTGGACTTCGACCGGCAACAGCAGATCTGGACCGGTCTGTACGGGCCTTCGACATCGGCGGACCTTGTCGAGAAGGCGCGTCAGCATCGGGCCTCACATCCCGACCTCGCCATCCGAGAGGTCTTCAGGGCTATCGAGCCAAGTGATGAGGATGACGATCCCGACGAGGCCGGCATGGCCCGTCCAGGGGTTGGCTGAGGAGCCCGTCCAGGGGTTGGCTGAGGAGCCCGTCCAGTCGTTCTCGAACCAGTCCTCGAGCTATCTCTCGTGGTAGGCGCTAACCGATCGGTTTGCTCGGTGCGGGTGCATGAAGTGCATCAAGGTCGGAGCTCATCCGGTCTCGTATCCACTCGATGACGGTGTCGATTTCAGCGGGGCGACTGTAGTAAAAGCCTTGGATCACATCGCAGTGTGCCTCAGTCATCCGTTCGAGCTGGTCGGCGTCTTCGATGTTTTCGGCAACGACTGTTAGGCCGAGCGAGTGGAAGCTGTGAACCAGCCCGGCGAGCATGACGTGATCAGCGTCAACGAACGTTCGAGCGAGTTTCACCTCGCTGAACGGGAGTTCGGCGACTCGATCGAAGTTCGATTCGCCGGTTCCGAAGTCGTCGACGGCCAGGCCTATTCCGGTGTCACGGAGTCGTTGGGTGGCCTTGAGGAGTTCTTGGCGGGGCTGCTGGCCGAGTGCTGACTCGGTCACTTCGACGACGAGTGATCTGGCCTTCCCACGGCCGTGCACGGCGACGGTTGTGCGGATTGCGTCGAGTTTCGTTGCCAGGGACCCCTTTGGCGACATATTGACGTGGACGAGGAGGTCGGGGCTGACCTTTCGGAACAGGTCGATGTCTCCCAGGGCTTGGTTGAACACAAAGTTGTCAATCGCGTCGATGATGCCGAGATCTTCAGCAATCGGGATGAACTCACCTGGTGAGATCGCTCCATGGTCGGGATGCATCCAACGTGCGAGGGCTTCCACTGCGACTACTGGTTTGCCTTGTCTTGTGGAGACAAGAGGCTGGTAGTGGACGGTAAATCCACCGTGGGCCGGATCCTCGAGGGAACGTTTGATGGATCGTTCCAG
The DNA here is from genome assembly GCA_047638695.1 of Acidimicrobiales bacterium. Classification (GTDB taxonomy): domain Bacteria; phylum Actinomycetota; class Acidimicrobiia; order Acidimicrobiales; family SZUA-35; genus JAHECQ01. The sequence goes on from JBLINY010000011.1 coordinate 71,431, forward strand.
GCTCCACTTTCGACGCACCTTGGTGTAGAGATCTTCGGTGAATCGTGTGATGCGAAGATTGTTTTCTTGGCCGTGGCTGAGCGCGATCTGAAGGCGCTGCAACACAGCAGCGCTGGTGTTGAGCGAGGGGTCGAGGTCAACAGCGGCAACCGTGACGGTTGGTTCGTGCTCGAACGCATCCGTCTTGATCAGAGCGCCGAGCATGTTGATTCGCCGCTCTAGGTCTCCGTCGGCAAGGGATTCGCTGGTGGCGACGAGTATCCGGTTGCCGTCGCCTCGCCAGAACGCATCTTCGTTGCGGCGGAACAGATCCGCTATGCGTTCAGCAATAATCCGGAGGGCTTGGCCGCGCTCGGCCCGGCCACTGCGCTC
>JBLINY010000012.1:0-67882 GCA_047638695.1 Acidimicrobiales bacterium
GCCGACATCCGGTGCCCGGTCTTGTTCGCCTGGGGTATGCACGATGATTTCCTCACTCCCGACTATCCACTGATGTTGGCCAGCATGGTCGAACACGGTCAGCTCTATGTGATGGACAAAGCCTCGCATCACCTGCAAGAAGAGCGGCCTCAGCACTACTACTCGGTGGTTAGCGGCTTCCTCGACCAAGTGCAGAAGGAGGGGTGAGGGTGAAGATTCTCACCATGGTGAAGAAGCAGCTTGTGCACCTCCTGACCAAGTTCTCCGGTACCTGGGTTGGCACACCCGAGTGAAGGAGGCCAACGATCGAGCCGTGGCCGCGGCGCTCGCCAACGTCTCGCGCCAACGACTGGCAGAGCTTTGTTCTGACATGGTCGATATCGCGTCGCCGACCGGTCAAGAGCGGGCCCTGGCCATTCATCTTGCAGGGGAGATGCGGTCGATCGGGATCGACTCCGAGGTTCAGGAGGTCGAGGGCGATCTGGTGAACGCCATTGGCTACCTCGGAGCAGGGCGCGGCGAGGGTCGGTCGGGCCAGAGCTTGTTGCTGTACGCCCCCATCGACACCGTCACCACGGGCGATGCCACGGTCGACCTGCCGTGGGCTGGCCCCGAGTTGCGAGATGACATGGTGCCGCGGGCCTTCCGTGGCGGTACAAACGATGATGTCGTCGTCGGCCTGGGAGCCCAGAACCCCAAAGGGCACGGTGCTTGTGTGCTGATGGCCGCCGAGGCGTTGCGGCGGGCCGAGGTTGGTCTCTCTGGCGAGCTGGCCATTGGATTCGGCGGCGGGGGAATGCCATCGAATCGGCGGCGGTCCGATCTGCCCGACGGCCACGGCCGTGGGTGTGCAGCCATGGTCGACTATCTGCGACCCGACCATGCGGTCATTGCCAAGACCGGGTGGGCCGTTTCGTGGGAAGAGGTCGGGCTGACCTGGTTCACGGTCGAGGTGAGAGGAAGCCATACCTACGTCGGCAGCCGGCACCTCTTGCCGTATCGCAACGCCATCGCCGATGCCGGCCAGATTGTTGCCGGCCTCGAGCGATGGTTCGAACAGTGGGCCGAAGATCATCGAGATGGCCTCGTCGCCCCACAGGGTGTTGTGGCCGCGATCGAAGGTGGCTGGCCCCACATGGCCGCATTCACCACCGCCGTCTGTCGATTCCATGTTGATTTGCGTCTGAGCCCGCGCACGACACCAGCCGAGGCGGCTCGCTCATTCGGAGCCATCATCGAGCAGCTGGCAGCTGAGATTGGCGCCGATGTCTCGTGGGCACAAGGTGTTGCCATCCCCGGCACCACCACCGACCCCGACGCCGAGATCATCCAGACAGCCATCGCTGCGTGGGAGCAGATAGAGGGGCGGTCACACGAACCAATCGCCGGATTGTCCGGCGCCACCGATGCCAACATCCTCCGGGCCCACGGTGTGCCGACCGCCCGAATCGGCCTGCCCAAGGTGGGCGCCCATCACTTCGATCAGAAGGTCGACTTTCAGTTCGGCATGAACGCGGTCGATGTCGCCGATCTCGAACGTCTCACTCAACACCTGATCAGGGTCGCCATCGCCGTATGCGGCCCAACGAGCGGAACCTAGGAGCTGCCGATGTCATCTGTCGTCTTTGGTGTGGGGGCCTCCCACACCACACTCATGAACACGAAGTGGGACGAGGTCGACCACCTCGATCGAGCACATGCATTCCGTGACGGCCTGGCAACAGCCAAAGCAGCGTTGACGGAGGCCGAGCCCGACCTGATCGTGATCGTGGGCACTAACCATTTCCGTGGCTTTTGGCTTGATCTGATGCCGTCGCTCACGATCGGTGTCGGTGAGGTGGTGGCGGCCGGTGAACACGGGACGCCGAGTGGTCCGCAACCGGTAGATCCTGAAGCTGCCGTCGCCCTCTGTAACCACGTCATGGCAGCTGACTTCGATCTGACGTTCTCGCTCCGGTTGCAGGTCGATCATGGCATCAGTCATGCCATCCAATACCTGGTTCCTGACGGCACGCCGACCGTGCCGGTTGTGATCAATGTTTTCGCGCCGCCGCTGCCATCACTGCGGCGTTGTCTCAGCCTCGGCCATCACCTGCGCGCTGCCATCGAAGCCCTTCCCGGCGATCGGCGAGTGGCCGTAGTCGGAACCGGCGGGCTTTCCCATCAGCTTCCGTTCCCCGATTGGCGTTCGCCTCAGAGCGACGACGACGAGTTCCTCGTTGAGTCTTGGCTGAACGGGCGTGGCGATTGGCAGCAATACGAACAGCGAAGGCGAGCCCTGATCGTTGGCTCACCACCAGAGATAAACGAGGACTTCGATCGGGGTTTCCTGGCTCGTCTCGAGGCGGGGTCGCTGGCCGGCTTTCCTGATGATGTCTCCGACGGTCAGCTCGTGGAGCTGGCAGGAAATGGTGGCAATGAAGCACGGCCGTGGTTGGCGATGGCAGCGGCGTGCGGGCACCGACGCTTCGACACCGTGGCCTACTCGCCCATGGCCGAATGGCTCACCGGCATGGCGGTGTCGATGACGACTGACGCTTCGTGACGATTTGGATCGATCTGATTCAGACGCCGCATCAGATCGGCATGATCGATGCTGGTGGCGTTGACACCAGGGCGCTCGTGGCCGGCGACGGACCCGATGTGCTGTTTCTCCATGGCACGAGTGGGCACATCGAAGCCTTCACTCGAAACATCGGACGTCATGTGTCAGCTGGTTATCGATGTCACGTCATCGATCTACTCGGGCATGGTTACACGGCCAAACCCGACTACCCGTACGAGATTCCCCGCTACGTCGAGCATGTGCTGGCCTACCTCGACGCCGCTGGTATCGACCGTGTGCACCTGGTGGGCACGTCGCTGGGTGGCTGGGTGTCAGCCCACCTGTCGTGGACTCACCCCGATCGGGTTGCGAGTCTTCAACTGATCTCCTCCGGTGGCAGCGTTGCTACGCCTGAGGTGATGGCCAAGATCAAGAACAGTACGACGGAGGCAGTGATGACCGACGATGTCGCGGTCACCCGAGCGCGTCTCGAACTGCTGATGTTCGACCCGGCCAACATCACCGATGAACTGGTGCAGATTCGCCATGACGTCTATCACCAGCCCGAATTTCGCCAGAACCTGCACAATATGCTCTGTCTCCAAGAGATCGAGATCAGACGCCGCAACATTATGACGCCCGAGGATTTGGGAAAAATCTCGGCGCCGACGTTTGTGATCTGGGGGAGTGACAACCCGTTCGGCGAGATTCCTGAGGCCACGAATATTCATCAGGCCATCATCGGTAGTCGCCTTGAGCTGGTCGCCGAAGCCGGCCACTGGCCGTACTACGAACAGCCTGAGGTCTACAACGCGTTGAGCATCGACTTCCTCAACGAGGTCGAAGGGCGATGACCGAGATCCGATTCGGCTACGTCGCCACTGCCTTTGGGCAGCTGCACTATGCCGAGTCTGGAGACCCCGACGGCAAACCGCTGCTGTGTCTTCACCAGACTCCACGGTCGTGGGATGAGTTCCGAGAACTCCTGCCGCTGCTCGGAGCGGAGCGCCGGGCGATTGCGATGGACACCCTCGGAATGGGGCAGTCGGCTCCGCCATCAGGGCTAGCCTCAATCGAGGCCTATGCAGCCGGCGCTGTGGCCTTGCTCGATGCTATGGGTATCGAACGGGCGTCGCTGCTGGGCCATCACACAGGTGGCGTGATTGCCATCGAGCTGGCGGCATCGGCTCCAGGTCGGATCGATCGGATGGTCCTGACCTCGACTGCCTGGGTCGATGCCGCATCCCGAGAAAGACGTAAGCACCGTCCACCGATCGACGAAGTGGAGCAACAGCCTGATGGCACGCACCTGGCTGAGCTTTGGCAGCGGCGGCAACCCATCTATCCACCAGATCGGCCCGATGTGCTCGAACGCTTTGTCCACGACGCTTTGGCCGCTCGAGACCCCGAGGAAGGCCACCTAGCGGTGGGCGCATATCGCATGGAAGAGCGGGTTGGGTTGGTGCAGGCGCCCGTGCTCGTCGTGGGAGCTTCGAACGACCCGTACGCGTTCGGCGAGATGGAGCCGCTCGCTGCTCGGCTCGCTAATGCTTCAACTGCTGTGATCGATGGCGGCATGGTGGGATTGCTAGAAGACAAGGCGACCGAGGTAGCCGCCCTCACCCTGGACTTCTTACGCTAATTGTCAGAGGCGGGCGAGGAAGTCGGTGGTGAGTCGATGGCCTCGGTCGATGAGGTCGGCGGTGCCGTTGAAGTTGAACGAGCCATAACCATCGGGGGTCGCTCGAGGGAGCCGGACCACCAACCGGTCGGGGGCAAGGTCCTCGGTGTCGGTTGCTGCCTGGCTGCGCAGCATCAACGATGCCGTGTTCAGGAGGCGGCCAACCGGTCGGTTGGACGGACGGGCGATCTGGTTCGGAGTGGCATCCAGGACGACGACCGTCGCTGCTCCGGTTCGAAGGGCGGGTCGAATCGGCACGTTGGCGGCGACGCCGCCGTCGATGAACTCGCGCCCATCGATGGTGACGGATGGAAAGATGCCGGGGATAGCGGTGCTGGCCATGAGGGCTCGGTCGGCTCGCCCCCGGTTCAATAGCACCACCTCGCCGGTGGCGGCATCGGTGACAACGATGGAAAGCGGGAGTCTCAGATCTTCGATCTCGGTGACAGGTAGATGATTGGCCACCAGCCGCTGAAGCGAATCGGGTTCGCTGAGATGCGATCCGCGCGAGCGCAGAAAAGTGACAACGGCTCGACGGCGACTGCCCCCGAAAACGGTCGCTTGATCGATGGCCCGCCACACCTCATCGAGCCGGTCTGCCGCATCATCGGGGTGAGCGGAAACGACCGCTCCGTTCAGAGCACCGACTGAGGTGCCGACAACGAGGTCGGGCCGGATGCCGGCCTCAGTCAGCGCTCGGAGCATGCCGACCTGTGACGCCCCCCACGAACCGCCACCGGAAAGGGCGAAGGCCAGTGGCCGCGGCCAGGTGTCCGGCCGCCCGTTGGTGTGGGCCGGCATCAGGTCTTGGCGAGGACGGGGGCCGGCGTGTTGGCTAAGCGATCTTGTTTCGACGTCCCGGCCAGCGGGAGCAACAGAGCAAACGATACGAAGGCCAAAGCCATGGCGATGACCAAGGTTGCGGTGTAGTCGACCCGGTCGATCAGAAATCCCATCGTCGGCGGGCCGACAAGTCCGCCGACTCCGGCCGACGTGTAGAGCGCACCCAAAATTCCCCCGAGGCCGGCCGGGCCGAAAAGCTCGGCCGCTACCGCCGGTGCCAGCGCGATGAATCCGCCATACGACACTCCCATCGCGACCGCGAATACCAATAGGGGCGGGTAGGAGTCGTCGGCTGCGATCCAAATCAGAAAGCTGATCGACAAGGCCAAGATCGACCCCTGGTAGAGCCGAACCACCGGGATCCGACCAGCCAATGTGCCGAGTCCGAGCCGACCAACAACCGACGCCAGTCCGATGACGCCGAGCAGTAGTCCGGCCGAGCCACTGCTGCCGTGGACTTTCAGATAGTCGCCCATGAAGACGAAGGGCATGAACAAAGGAAAGGACAGGATCGACATCGAGGCATACAAAATCCAGAACGGCTTCGAGGAGCGAATGACGGTCAGCAGCTGAGGTGGAGCGGCCGTCGTCATGCTGGGTGGCCGCTGGGCGAGGAAGGCGGCCAGCGTCAGCAGCGCACCCGATGCCACGGCCATGATCACGTACGTCTGGCGCCATCCGTACCGAACGATCAGTCGTTCGACGATCGGAGCGTTTACGAGGGTGCCCACGCCGATGCCGGCGACAGCGATGCCGATGGCGGTGGTGCGTCCTTTTTCGAACCAGCCACCAACCGCAGCGACAACCGGCACGTACCCGCAGGCGACGCCGATGCCGACTCCGAGTCCGTACGTGACGTAGCCGAGCTGAAGGCTGTTCACCTTGCTGGTGGCGAAGAGACCCAGCGACATACAGACGGCACCGAACAGCATGACGGGTCGGGGCCCGATGCGATCGGCGATCTTGCCGCTGAACACTCCGAGGCTGAAATAGAGGAAGGTGGTGACGGCAAAGAAGAAGGCTGTTGCGCCTCGTTCGCTTCCGAATTCGTCGGCCATCGGGCCGAAGAAGCCGCCGAAGCTGTAGGCGACACCGAAGACCGTATAGAGGCTGAGGAAGGCGGCGAACACCATCATCCAGCCTCGAGGGCCATCGGTTGCCAGCGTCTTGCCAGCCGGTGCGGCCACCCCGACGTCAGAGGGCCGAGCGGCGGCCCTCTTGATCGTCGTGATGTTTCTCATTCCTACCTGAAGGCCCGGAAGCAGTCTCGCACATCGCCGACGAAGGTTTCGGGCACTTCGAAGGCCGCGAAGTGGCCACCTTTGTCGAACTCGTTCCAGTGGCGGATGTCGGTGAACGCGCCCTCCACCCACTTCCGAACTGGCGGCACGATTTCTTTCGGGAACACGGCGAAGCCGGATGGGATCGAGACCGTGTGGCGAGTGCCCTTGCTAAAGCTCTCCCAGTACATGCGGCCTGAAGAGGCACCATTCCCGTTGATCCAATACAACATGACATTGTCGAGCAACTCGTCGCGAGTCAGGACGTTTTCCGGGTGGCCGTCACAGTCTGTCCAGGCCCAGAACTTTTCGAGAATCCAAGCCGCTTGCCCGGTGGGCGAGTCGACTAATCCGTAGCCCAGAGTTTGGGGTCGGGTGGCTTGTTGTTTCGAGTATCCGGAGTCCCACGTCTTGTAGTACGCCATGCCATCGAGGGCTCGTTGCTCCTCGGCTGTGGGCTCACCTTCGATCTTTGGTCGGGCTCCCATGGCCAAGGTCGTGTGGATCGCGGCGCAATGGGTGGGATCGGTGGCGCCGATGGCGGTGGTAACGGCCGAACCCCAGTCGCCACCTTGTGCGAAGTAGCGCTCGTATCCGAGACGGTTCATCAGTGTGGTGAAAACTTCGGCGACTTTGTCTACTCCCCAACCGGTTTCGGTTGGCTTGCCCGAGAAGCCGAAACCGGGCAGCGATGGCGCAACGATGTGGAACGCGTCGGCCGCGTCGCCTCCGTGGGCGGTGGGATTTACCAGGGGTTCGATGACCTTGTGGAATTCGACGATCGATCCGGGCCAGCCGTGGGTGATGATCAGCGGGACGGCGTTCTCGTGCGGCGACCGCATATGCACGAAGTGGAGGTCGAGGCCGTCGATGTTCGTGGTGAACTGGTCGAATCGATTGAGGGCCGCTTCCCGGGACCGCCAGTCGTAGTCGGTGGCCCAGTACTGGCAAACCTCTTGGACGTACGCAAGCGGAATCCCTTGCGACCAGTCGTCGACAAGCTCGGCCTCGGGCCAGCGGGTGTTCTCGAGCCGTCGCCGCAAATCATCAAGCAGAGCATCCGGCACGTCGATGGTGAAGGGCGTAATCGTATCAGACATGTCGGGAGCGTATTGCCTTTGCCCCCCTTCGTCCCGTTCAGGTCGCGTTCAGCTGGTCTTTCCCTGGTAGCGATAGAGGGCGCCCCCGAGGCGGTGGGCCACCTGGCGTCGGAGTGTCGGAGGCTCGAGAACCTCGACGTGTGGTGAAAGCGAAAGAAGATCGATCGTGGTCGCAGCGATGGTTCCGAGGCGGAATGTGGCCTCGAGCCAGCCATCGGGGTCGGGTGCAACGGCTCGCTTGACTCGAAGCGCTCGGATTGGCCGAGGTAGAACACAACGCCCGGAACAATCGGATGCGTGCTGTCGGAGATTGCTCAGGCGGGGGCTTGGGCCGACATGATCCAGTCGACGACGTCATTGCCATCACGGGAGCCCCACACCCCGACCTGGCCGCGAACGGCTGATCGGGTGACTGGTTCGACCCGGCGCCACTCGGTGGCGACGACACGATGGGCGATGAGCCAGTCGCCGTCGCGGTTCTCGAACCGGTCGACGTAGCGGATGCCAAACACATCGTCCTTGCCGGTGCCATCGTCATCGATGCGGTGGTGGTAGGCCACGGCATAGGTCTCGGCTTTGGCAACGTCGTTGTCGACCTCAATCAGCATGTTCCCCATGAAGTGCATGGTCGCCGTCCATCGCGGCAAGAACTTCTCGCACATGGAGATAAAACCGTCGATATCACCGGCGTAGCTGCCGTGATCGTCATAGGCGTCGGGGTGGTAGCACGAGCGGACCAGATCGAAGTCGAGCCGGTCGACACCCCGGGCGTAGCGAAGGATGACGTCGGCAATCTCTTGGCGGGCGAGTAGGTCGTTTGTGGTGAGTGCCATGTCCGATGGTCTAGCTACCGCTGGGCCACGGCGCCAGCAGCAACGAGAGCAGCCGTGGCGTCGGCAAGGTTCTCCGAGATTGGTTCGCCGGTCAGCAGGAGTCGAACCCATATCGGACCGATGACCGACTCTGTGATGAGGTTGGCATCGGCATCGGGTGGTAGCTCGCCTCGATCGATACCTCGCTGGACGATCACTGCGCACTGACAAATTCGGTCGAGCCAGTACCGCTGCATGCTTTGGGCCAGCTCCGGAGAGGTGAGTGCGGCGCCAACGACTGCTCGTGTGCGGCCTCCGTTCACCGGTGCGCCAACCAGGGCCGCCACCTGCCGAGCGAGCTGTTGCAGGTCGGTTCTGAAGGAACCGGTGTCGGGAATCGGAACGTTCTCTTCACTTTGCAGTGACGCGGCGTCAGCGATCAGTTCCGCCTTGGTCGGCCATCGTCGATACACGGTTGTCTTGTGGACGCCGGCGTTGGAGGCAACGCGGTCGATGCTGAACGCTCCGTACCCGAAAGCGTCGAGCTCGGCTGCGGCGGCGAGAAGCACCGCACTGCGTACCCGGGCCGCTCGACCTCCCGGTCGCTTTTCACCGACGCGTGATGCTTCATCTGCCACCTGTTGGATCTTATCGCACTATGAGTTGCGTTTGTGGTCTTTGGCCGGCATCATAATTCGCAACAAAAGTTGCGATAACGAGCCCATGATCAGGAGTCCGATATGAAGCACGAGCTGACCACGACGATCGAGATTGAGGCCACGTCCGATGAGGTATGGGCTGTGCTTACTGACCTCAAGGAATACCCAACGTGGAACCCGTTTATCGTCTCGGCGAGCGGTTCGGTTGTGGTTGGGCAACGGTTGACCAACCGCATGCAGCCGCCCGGCGGCAAGGCCATGGCGTTCAAGCCGACGGTTACCGAGGTCGTTGCTAGCCAGACGTTCGAGTGGCTTGGTCGTTTGGGCCTCCCCGGTCTCTTCGACGGGCGCCACCGATTTGAGCTGAAGACCACAGCCTCTGGCGGAACATTGCTGCGGCACTCCGAGAAGTTCAGCGGGCTTCTGGTGCGAGCGTTCCGCTCGTCGCTCGAGAAGCAGACCAAGGCCGGTTTCAAAGCCATGAATGTGGCACTCAAGCAGCGGGTTGAGGGCTCAGTTAAGGGCGCCAGCACCAACGGTGGCTAGATGCCACGCCTGGTTCGACGGGGTAGAACCTTTGGATGACTGACTTCCCGCTTCCGAACAGTTCGACCGATCTGGACGGCCAGGTGGCCTTGGTCACCGGCACCACGTCCGGCCTCGGTCGGCGATTCGCGAAGGTATTGGCAGCATCTGGAGCCCGAGTCGTGGTGACCGGTCGACGTTATGAACGGCTCGAAGAGTTGGCGGCCGAGATTCGAGCTGACGGTGGCCAAGCGGCTCCAGTGTAGGTCGACGTCACCGACGCCGATCAGTTGGTATCGATGGTCGACCAGGCCGAGGCCCTTGCCGTCGAGTGGGTCAAGTTTGGCATCAACGTCAACGGCATCGCACCCGGAGCTTTTGCGTCTGAAATGATGGATGGGTTGCTCGAACGTCTCGGAGATTTCAGCAAGCACTTTCCGCGCCAACGACTGGGTGATCCGGCTCAGCTCGATAGCACTCTGCTCTATCTCTGTTCACCTGCATCGGAGTTCGTCACCGGCACGGTGGTGAAGGTTGATGATGGCCAAGGTCCCCGATGACGGACCAGGCGGCCGACAAACCGAAGCCGGCCAGCGCCTTCACCCTGGAGGCCAACGCCCGAGTCGCCGATGCCCTTTCGCTCGATGACCTCGACTTTGAACGGGCTAGTCGGGGCCTCCTAGCGACCCACGAGACCGGCAAGATCACACATAAACACGGCACGGCGTGGGATGTGAGTCGGTACGACTTCATCCGGAACAACGTCGAGCCGCCAGAGTCGGTAAACCCGAGTCTTTGGCGTCAGGCCCGATTGAACTCGAACCATGGCCTGTTCGAGGTGGCCGACGGCATGTGGCAGGCCCGGGGCTACGACATCTCCAACATCACCTTTCTTCGTGGCGACACGGGCTGGGTGATCATCGACCCGCTTACCACCGAGGCAACGGCTGCTGCTTGTCTTGAGTTGGCCAACGCAACCTTGGGTCACCGGGATGTGCGGGCCGTCATCTATACCCATAGTCACGCCGACCACTTCGGCGGCGTCGAGGGTGTCACCTCCCACGATGCTGTTCGGAACGGTGAGGTGCGAGTCATCGCACCCGAGGGTTTCCTCCGAGAAGCGGTAAGTGAGAATGTCATCGCCGGGCCGGCCATGGCCCGCCGAGCTGCTTACCAGTTCGGTCCGCTGTTGCCACCGGGCCCACGAGGGCACGTCGACTCGGGTCTGGGGCAGGCGATTCCGACAGCACCATCTGGGCTGATTGCTCCGACCGAGGACATCACCCACACCGGTCAGCAGCTAACTGTCGACGGTATTCGGATCGTGTTTCAGATGACTCCTGAGGCCGAAGCCCCGGCCGAGATGAACTTCTTCTTCCCTGATCGGGGTGGCTGTGCATGGCCGAGAACTGCAGCCACAACATGCACAATCTGGTTCCGATTCGCGGTGCCCAAGTTCGTGACTCGCTCAACTGGTCCAAGTACATCAACGAAGCGATCGAGTTGTTTGGTTCAGAAACCGAACTGATGTTGGCCAGTCATCACTGGCCTCGCTGGGGGCGTGACGACGTGCACGGTTTCCTACGCCAGCAGCGCGACATGTATCGGTTCATTCACGACCAGACGATGAGGCGGGCCAATAGGGTTGGACCGCGCTGGAGATCGCCGAGGACCTCGAGATGCCGTTCGAGTTCATGGCCGAAGGCCACACTCGCGGTTACTACGGCTCGATCGTGCACAACGTGAAGGCCGTGTACCAACGCTACTTGAGCTGGTACGACGGCAACCCGGCTCGGCTGCACCCGCACCCACCCGTCGAGGCAGGTAAACGGTACGTCGATCTTGCGGGTGGTGCTGACGCCCTGTTGGCCAAGGCGCAGGCCGCATTCGACGATGGCGACTACCGATGGGTCACCGAGCTGGTGAATCACTTGGTCTTCGCCGATCCATCGAATGTGGCGGCTCGTCAACTGCAGGCTGACGGGTTGGAGCAGCTCGGCTATCAGGCGGAGTCGAGCACCTTTCGGAACGCGTATCTGACAGGCGCTCAGGAGCTTCGGAATGGCAAGCCCGATTCACGCGAGATCAGACGCCGCAATCTGGTCGAGGCGCTGACGGTTGATCAGGTCTTCGACACCATCGCAATCAGGCTCAAGGCCGAAGAGCTTGAAGGGCAGCGGATCTTCATCGATTGGACCTTCCCCGATCTCACCGACACCGATCAACCAACCGAATGGATGCTCGGGCTCGAGAATCGGGTGCTGCACTACACCTCCGGCCGCCACCAAACTGACGCCGCGGTCTCCGTGACCCTGACCAAAAAGACGTTGAGCAACATTATGATGGGAAGGACGACGTTCGGCGACGAGATCAATGCGGGGACCATCACGATCTCTGGCGATGTCGAAGCCCTGCTGGTGATCTTCGGCAATCTCGAGACGTTCGTCTCGGGCTTTGGCCTCGTTGAGCCATGAGGTTGAGCCATGAGGTTGAGCCATCAGATTGAGCCATGAGCCGGAGGGTTAAGGTCGGCGTGTGCAGACCATGATCGTTGAGATAGCGCAGGGTGCACTCACGGCCGACGTTGCCGGGCCGGCCGACGGCCAGCCGGTGCTGTTTCTGCATGGTTTCCCCCAAACCCGTTACACGTGGCGGCACCAGTTGCCGGCGCTGGCTGACGCCGGGTTTCGAGCTGTCGCTCCCGATCAGCGGGGCTACTCGTCTGGGTTGCGGCCCACCTCGGTCGAGGCGTATCACGTCGACCGCCTGGTTGCTGATGTCGTCGAGCTGGCCGAGCTACTGGGCTCGCCGGTGCATTTGGTCGGCCACGACTGGGGTGGGCAGGTCGCATGGCTCGCTGCGGCGCGACACCCGGAGTCGCTTCTCTCGCTGACGGTACTGTCGCGGCCGCATCCAGCTGCTTTTGCTGCGGCTTTCAATACCGACCCTGACCAGGCCGATCGATCCAAGCATCATCGAAAGTTCGATGATCCGGCAACGGCCGACTTGTTGTTGGAAGACAATGCTCGTCGTTTGCGTCGAATGCTGAGCGCCAGCAATGTTCCGGATGCTGACGTGGATGGGTACCTGCGAGTTCTCGGCGACCGTGCAGCTCTCGATGCGGCTCTCAACTGGTATCGGGCCGCAACCGGTTCAGGTCTCCGGGCAGCCGATACGCCGGACGTCAGGGTGCCGACCCTCTATCTGTGGGGCAGCGGCGATCACTCGGTCGGGCGAACGGCGGCCGAGGGCACCGCTGCACATGTTCGTGGCCAGTACCGCTTGGTCGAGGTCGAGGGCGGCGGTCATTTCCTGACCGACGACGGATCGAATGAACAGGTGACTCGAGAACTGCTCGGCCATCTGCACAGAACTTCTACCTAGAACATCTGCATAGAAGCTCTGCATAGAAGGTCTGCACAGCAGCACCGCCCCTTTCGGTGGAAGCTCCTTCGGCAGGCGTTTAGAAGAAGGGGCTGACGTACACGGCCGGTTCGTTGGCCGGCGTGACCGGTGCCGGTGTTGCCCGTAGACGGGCCATGGCGAGTACGCCCAGCATTGGCCCGGGCACCAAGAGCAAGAAGGCCCACCCCCAACTCGATTGATCGCGAACAAAGGGGACGAGGTAGATGGTGAAGATCGTCAGTATGAAGCCCAATGCCAGCTGAACGGTGAGGGCCGTGCCGACGAAACGTTGATCTGCGACCTCGGTGACGATCGTCGAGAACTGGGCAGAGTCGGCCACAACCCAGAACCCCCAAATCAAGCCAAACACCACTACGAGAGCGGGTCGTTCGACCAAGAAGCCGATGAAGGCGGCAACGGTTCCAGATGCCGCCATGGCCACGCCGGCCGCGGTCGTTCGGCTTGTGCGGTCCGAGATCAGGCCACCGACAACCGAACCACCAGCACCAGCGCCGATAATGGCGAAGGTCAGCAGTGCAGCCTTCGCAGGGCTGTCGAACACGTCGGCGGCGAAGGCCCCGATCCAGGCCCACATCGCGTATAGCTCCCACATGTGGCCGAAGTACCCGGCACTGGCCAGCAGCAAGCGACGGTCGCTGAGCACCTCGCGGATCTGGCCCGGGTGGAAGCGGGCTGACGGGAAAACATGCGGACCGTCCTTGGCGATTCGATCAGCGATGAGACCGCCGGTAATCGTGAGTACCGATGTGAGACCGATTACGAGCTGCCATGGAGGGCTGCCGATACTCCGGATGAGATGGGGGAGTGCGGACCCGAGCGTAAGGGCACCCACCATGACACCGAGCGCCAGGCCACGGCCGGTGACGAACCATCCCGACATTGCCTTCAACGCCGGCGGGTAGACCGCGGCGAGAGCCACGCCAACCAGGAGGCGGGACTGGACAGCGAAGGGCACGCCGTCGGTTACGAGAATCAGTGCGTTGGCCACGGCCGCTCCAATCGAGCCGTAGAGCACCAGACGACGAGAGGGCACTCGGTCGGCGAGGTTGAATGTCGCCGACAGGATGGCGCCGATGACGAAGCCGATCTGCACTGCTACGGCCAGCAGACTGGCCGTGTTCGAGGTCAGGTCGAGTTCGTCCCGTAGCTGTGGCAGTACTGCCGCGGTCGAGAACCAGGTGGTCATCGACAGCACCATGGCACCGGCCAGAATTCCCAGTTGGCGCCATCGCTCGGGGTCGGCTTCGGGGACGGTATGGACGGCCATGTCTCTGCAACCCTGTCATGCCTGGGAGGCTTCCGATTGGATTGTGGCAACGGTCAGTTAGCGACGGTCAGTTGGCAACCGCGGTTCGCAAGAGCACTAAAGCAACATGAAGAGGTCGATAGCTAGCGAGAGTCCCGATTGCACGCCACACTGAGGCTCAGGCCGAAACCCGCGAGGAACATCTGTGTCGAACGAAACGCCCGCCGAGATCGAAACACTCACCAACGAGTTCGTTGACGAGCATTGGGATCCAGACATCACGGTGGAGGAGTGGTGGGGCCGTCTTGCCGCGGCTCGCCTGATCAACACCGCGCTGCCTGTCGAAGCCGGCGGTCGAGGGTGGAACGGTGCGCAGGCCGCATCATCGAACAAGGTGCTCGCTGACCGCCGAGTCGTCGGCCCGCCAACCGGACTCGGCATGCTCTTGGCTGCTCCGACCATTGCCCACAACGGCACACCGGAACAGATCGCTCGATGGGTGCCATCGATTCTCGACGGCACCGAGTCATGGTGTCAGCTCTTCTCAGAGCCTGGATCGGGTTCCGACCTCGCAGGGTTGCAAACCAAGGCAGTGCGGGATGGCGACGAGTGGATCATCACCGGCCAGAAGGTATGGACGTCGATGGGAGCAGAAGCCGACTGGGGCATGCTCATCGCCCGTACCGACCCCGACCTGCCCAAGCATCAGGGCATCACCTACTTCGGCTTTCCTATGGATCAGCCGGGCGTCGAGGTACGCCCGCTCACCGAGATGACCGGAAGGGCCCTTTTCAACGAGGTCTTTCTCGAAGAAGCTCGAGTCCACAACGACAACATCATCGGCGAGCGCGGCAGCGGCTGGCGAGTGGCGAACTCAACACTGATGTTCGAGCGATCGGGTATTGGCGGAGGTCACGGTGGCGGCTATGGCAGTGCGTCTCCAGGCAAAATCGTCGGCCACCTCGATCGGCGAGTCGGCGATTTCCTCGGCAAGTCGGGGGCCATCGGTGCGGGGGCCGTCGGTCGTCGGGTGCTCGGCCTACTGAGCGATGAGGCAGCCGCCCGAGGGAAGGCGGATGACGCGGTGATCCGCGACAAGTTGGCCCGCCTACACATGCTGCACCGCATCACCTCTATGACGGTCAAGCGGCAGGCGGCAGAACGGAAGAGCGGCCGGAAGAACACTGGGCTCGGTGCTGGTGTGGAAGGCAACTTGGCCAAGATCGCCAACACCAAGCAGATCGAGCTGGCCCGAGATCTCGCCGGTGACATTCTGGGGCCAGACGCCGTCATCGTCGGTAAGGGCGCTGCCACTGCTGGTTACCTCCAGGAGCTGATCCTCTTTTCTCCGGCCCCTCCGATCTACGGCGGCACCGACGAGATTCAGCGAAACGTGATCGGCGAGCGCGGCCTCGGGTTGCCAAAAGAGCCCGGCCCGTCGAAGGACACTCCCTTCACCGAACTCCCGAAGTAGCCCGAAGCAGTCAAATTGTCCTTCTGAAGCACCGTGACGGTGCTTCAGAAGGACAAGTTCGGTTGGTGGAGCTAGCGGTCGAGACGGGCTTGGAGCTTGCGCATGCCCTTCAGCCACTTTTCTGACTCGTTGGTTTTGAATTCCATCCACTCCTGAGCGATTTCGTCAGTGAGGATCAAGAAGCGTTCCTCGGCGAATGCATCGGTCACCTGCTGGGCTACTTCTTCCGGCTCTTTCAACGGGCCGGCGGCCGAGCGGGCCCACTCGCTATCTGCCGCACCGCCCAACATCGGTGTGCGCACGCCAAGGGGTGCCAGCAGGTACGTGCGAATACCCTTGTCGTGGTAGGTGATCGACATCCACTCGGCCAAGCCGACCACGGCGTGCTTGCTGGTGGCGTACGGCGCGTTGCCGTGACTGGTCAGGATGCCGGCCATCGAAGCCGTGTGCTGGATGTGGCCCTCGCCTCGGGCCAACATGGCTGGCAGGACGGCGCGGATGGCGTAGACGTGGCTCATCACGTTGACGTCCCACTGCTTCTGCCATTCGCCTATCGGCGTGTTCAGGGGATCGCCTCCGGAGGCAATACCGGCGTTGTTGCAGAGCACATCGATGGGGCCGTGGTCGGTTTCGACTCGTTGCATCATCTGGGTCATCTCGGCTTCGATACCAACGTCGACGGTCTCGGCTTGGCCGCCGATGGCGGCAGCCACCGCGGCAGCGTTGTCAGCATCGCGGTCGACGACGACCACCTTGCGGGCTCCGTCGGCATGGAAGCGCTCGCAGAGGGCCTTGCCAATGCCGCTTCCTCCACCTGTGACTACGCACACCCGGTCTTTGACCTGCATATCTGTCCCCTTGCTCGCTGTTCGGCTGTTCTATGGCCAGCGGAGGTCGCCAGCGCTTATCGCTCTGGCCGAGAAGCTACTCGCCGCATGATCTCGAGGGAACCGGCGAGAGCGAGCACGATCGCCATCACGTAGAAAACGATGGAGAACGACTGGAAGTAAGGCCGATCGAGCCGCAATCGGTCGAAGATGCGACTCGATGCATTCACGCCGACCACGATGCCAATCGTTCGAGTCGTGAGCGAAAGACCAGATCCGAGACCCTGTTGATCGGCGGGCAGCGCCCCCATCACCGTTGCCATGTTCGGCACGGAGAACGCTCCGAGCCCGAGCCCGACGGCGGCCAACCCGAGGGCGATGACGAACCCGCTCGGTTCAGTTCCTGCCACGCCGCCGATAAAGGCCATGCCTGCTGCCATGAGCAGGATGCCGCCGGCCACCAGCCAGCCCGTGTAGCCGCGGTCGCTGAAGCCACCGACGCGGGGCGAGACGAGCGCGGTCGCCATGGGAGACGCTGCAAGCACCAGGCCAGCAAGCAGAATGCTGATCGACAGTTCGTCGATGAGAAGAGATGGCACGAGAAGCCACGTCGCGAACATGGCGCCGTTTGCTACAACGGCCAGGACGTTTGCGGCTACGAAATCTCCAGACCGGAGAAGTTGCTTCCACGGCGTGGTCCGCGAGGTGACGGCGGACTGCTTCGAAGCCGGAGCTTCGGCGAGAGCGCCGAGCGATCGAGCCATCAGCAGAACGACCACAGCAAGCGGCAGCCGGAACCAGAAGACACCACGCCAACCAGCGATATCGACCAAGGGACCGCCAACGATCGGCCCGATGGCCAGGCCAATTCCGGCGCTGGTCTGAAACAGGCCAACGGCTCGGCCTCTCGCGTCGAGACCGGTTGCCAGTGCGATGAGCGCCGGCGCCGATGCCATCACCAAAGCGGTGCCAAGCCCTTGCACAACCCTTCCAGCCAGAAGGGTCAAGAGGTTCGGTGCCGCAGCGCAAAGGGCCAGACCGATCCCGGCCGCTACGGCGCCAGCCGCCATGACCGGACCGTGCCCATGTCGGTCGCCCAGTCGACCGGCGATGATCAAAGAGATGCCATAGGACAGAACGAAGCAGGTCACTACCCACTGGAGGTCGCTGACATCGAGCTCGAACGCGTCCGTCAGTGCAGGGAACGCGATATTCAGCGCTGTGTCGAGCGACCCAAATGCGCCGGCCAGCACAGCCAACGGAACCGATCGGTTCGTTGCGGTAGTCGCCGTTGCGCTGAGCATTGGTGGCTGACCCTAGGGCAGGTCGCCCGGCAGAGCCTTTCTGCTGTCGTTGATAGGTACGTGCCCTTTCGTAGACTGATCGGTATGAGCCATAAAGAAGCACCCGCATCCGAGCACACAACGCTGGTTGCAGCGGGCGCACAACTGGTGGATGTGCGGCAACCGGATGAAGTGGCGGCGGCGTCGGTGCCTAACTCGATCTTCATCCCGCTGGGCGCACTGCCCGATCGGGTGGGTGAGCTCGATCAGAGCCGGCCGGTCGTACTGCTCTGCCGTAGCGGTGGCCGCAGCGGTAAGGCGGCGGAGTTCCTGCTGGCGAACGGTTTCGATGATGTCACCAACCTGGTCGGCGGCATGATGAGCCTCGGCCTTCAAGACTGAGCTCGGACGTCTTAGGTCCTGTCGCGTCAGACCCGGTAGCAGCGCCGTCGGCGCCACTGCGGTATCCGATCCTTCCCGTTGCCCTTAGTAGCGCACCCGGGGCGGGAGATTGAACTGGGCACGGAAGGTATTCTCGGTGTGCAGGCGGTCGTTGGGATCAGCGTCGCTGGCATCACTGATGGGCCCGGTCTTTGGGTGGCCTTCGTTGTCGTCATCGAAGACGAGACCGGTGACACTCAGCTCTGAGTTACTCGCAGCGACAGGTGTTGCGCCGTCGGGCTCAAAGACCGTATTGCCATGGATGTCGGTCTGATTCGTGATGCCGCGATCCCGTTCACCTGTCACAAAGTCCGTGGCGTGGAGAATTTCGTGTTCGAAACCAACGATGGGTGGTCGGTCCCTCCAGGCCCGATCCTCCACCGGATCGAGTTCGGGGACAAAGGTGGTGTTGTTGTCGGCGTCGTAGAGCACATAGGCATCGGCTCCCGGACCCGGTGACCCGTCTGGCCGTTCGGCCACATCGTCCGCGTAGATCTCCGGAATTGCGGCCGCATTGCCTTGCTCGCTCTTGATGATGGTCACCGAGTGACCCGTCCCGTTTACGATCTCTCCGTTTGAGTCTTCAACCGGAATAGCTGCCCGGTCGACGTTTGCAAGTACTGCATCGCCCTCGGGCGTCGACCGCATGACCTCCAGGTCAGATTCGACCCGTGCGACGAACTCCGGCCCTGCTCCGGGGTCAATAGTCATCGAGGCGCCACGGTCCGGGTCGATCGTCACGATTTCGGTTTGAGCGTTGTCTTCGACAATGATCTCGTCCGATTCCTGGGCAATGACTCGATCCTGGTCGTTGCCAAAGGAGTTGTAGTCGACGACAAGATCCTGTCCGCTCGCGGTCACGACGACATCGTCTCCATCACCGCCGAAGAGGCGGTCGTCGCCCGATCCTCCAGCCACGACGTCGTTCCCATCGCTTCCGTGAACCGTGTCGCTGCCAGCGCCGCCGTCGATGTAGTCGTTGCCACGGTCACCGTTGATGCGATCGTCACCGTCCAGGCCGTAGATGGTGTCATCACCCGGCCCACCACTGACCGCGTCGTTCCCGGCTCCGCCGGAGACGTAGTCGCGGCCGCGACCGGCATCGATGGTGTCGTTCCCGTCGCCTCCGATGATGGTGTCCTGACCGTTGCCGGCGCTGATGGTGTCGTTGCCGTCGCCGCCTTCGACCCTAATGTCCTGTGTCACCCGGCTTCCGGTGTTCGTGAGGAGCGCACCGCCCGGACCCAGAATGGCGAGTGGCTCGGTGGAGATGCTGTCGTCTCCCATGCCGGCGTCGATCACAAGCTTCTGTGACTCCTCGATCGTGAGTTCGATGTCGATCCCGTTCACCTGGACTGTGAGCCGACCATCTGCCTTCTGGTCAATACGAAAGTCGTCGGCCTCATCGGTCCCCTCGATGCGAAACTCAGTGGCCGATGTGATGATCGTGATCTGAGCTTCGTCCGCAGCCACGGTGAGTTGGAGGGTGCGGAATGCGGTGGCTGTTTCGGTGTCGAGCATGGCGGTGATGCCGCCGGGGTTGCCGAAGATTGTTGCTGCTATGTCGCCTGGTTCGTAGGTGCCGAGGTGTTGTTGGGCGAGTTGGTCGCCGAGGATTTGGTGGGCCGCTTGTTCTTGGAATCGGATTTCGTTGAATTCTTGTTGTGAAGTGTCGAGGGCTTCTTGGGCGGTGACGGTTTGTTCGGTGGCGGAGGCGACTGCTTGGTGTGCGGCTTCGACGGCTGCGTTGGCTGTGTCGATGGGGTTGCTGTCGCCGTCGGGGCCGGGTTCGGCTGCTGCTTGGGCTGCGAGGGCGGCTGCGAGTTGGGCTTGTCCTTGGGCGAGTGTTTCTTGGGCGGCGGGGAGGGCGGCCATGAGGTCGGCGACGTTTTGGATGACGGTGGTCATGGCGGTTGCGGTTGATCGGGTGGAGCCGGTGAATCCTGTGGTGCCGATGGTGCGGAGTTGGCCGACGGCTTGGTTGCCTGCGTTTCCGACGTCTTGCACTCGGAACTGGGCGTCGCGGAAGTCGGTGGGGTTTGATTGGAGGGCTGGTTGTTCGAGGTTTGCCCAGTTGTCACTCATGACCGCAACTCCGCAGCGAGAGCAGCGTCGGTCTCTGAGAGAGCCGCCATGACCTGCTGCAGCAGGTTGGCGGTGGCCAGGCCGAGCTGCTCGTAGTCGGCGAGACGATTGCGCCAGTTTTGCTCGAGCGTGCCCATCCCGGTGTCGATCGCCGGGGCGTTGCCGAACGATGTGGTCGGAAACTCGAGTGCTGAGACGACGCCGGTTACGGCATCTTCGACCTCAGCAGTAGCCGCATCGATTGCGCTGGTGCCGGCTTCGATCGTCATTCCCATGATGTCGTTCCTTTCCCGGAGATCACTTCGATCTCGAACACTCATGAACGTACGGACCGCTAGCTCAGCGAAACATGGGGACGGCTCCCCCTGGTCCGTTCGATCTACGCTGGCGAAATGGGCATCAACATCGAACCGCTGGGACCATTATTTGGAGCCAAGGTCAGCGGTTGCGACCTGGGCAATCTCGACGAGCGCACCTTTCTCGATATCCGTGGGGCCCTGGTCGAACATGAGCTGCTGGTCTTCGAGGGACAACCCATCACGGCCGACGACCAGGTCGCGTTCGGCCGCATGTTCGGCGATCTCAGTGTTAGCCCGTTCTCGCCGAGCTCCGATGAAGTACCCGAGCTCATCGTGCTCGATAATCACGGCGAGGCGCCTCGCCCTCTCACCGATGTCTGGCACAGCGACGAAACGTTTCGAGCCGAACCGCCGATGGCGACCATTCTCCGCTCTCGGATCAGCCCCCAGTTCGGCGGCGACACGATGTTCGCCAGCATGACGGCCGCGTACGATGCACTCAGCGATCGGATGAAGCAGTACCTCGCCGGGCTAACGGCCACCCATGGTCATGGCCGATTCGGGCAGATCCTGGCTGACGATCCCGAACGCCTCCACATTCTGCAGCGGGTACAGCGCGAACATCCGGTGGCGCATCACCCGGTGGTGCGAATCCACCCCGAGTCAGGTCGGTCGGCGATCTTCGTAAACGCTCACTTCACTACTCGCATCGATGGTTTGAGCGACGATGAGAGCAGCGCCATCCTCGACTTCTTGCTTCGTCAGCCGCTGGTAGCCGAATTTCAAGTGCGGGTGTCCTGGCGACCGGATCAGCTGGTGATGTGGGACAACCGTTCGGTGCAGCACTATGCCCCCAACGACTATTTGCCGCAGCGGCGACGTATGGAAAGAGTCACCATCCGAGGTGACAAGCCCATTGGTGATGGATCGTCCGATGGCCCTGTCACAGCTGTCCGGGGCATCGAGCCTCGACACACAGGCACGTCGATCGGCGGTGATGGTCGCGAGGTCGCGGCGACTCGGGCAATGGGAAGCGATCGTTAGTCACTGCCTGTTGGGACATTGCTTGTTGGGACATTGCTTGTTGGGACATTGCTTGTTGGGACACTGCCTGTTGGGACATTGCCTGTTGGGATGTCGGCCCAGAGGCGTCGGGCAATCACCACGTTCTGAATCTCGGTTGTGCCGTCGACATAGCCGGTGAGGCGGGCTGCCTCGAGGTGGCGGGGGAGCGGGTTGTCGACCGACCGCTTGTATCCGGCGGCACCCATGGCCTGCATGCAGTCGGCCACCCGCTGTTGAGCCTTGCGGGCTGCGAACTTCTTAGCGTGAGCGGCCATCAGCGCGGCGTCATCGCCGTCTTGAAGCAGTCGCGCCGCTCGGTATGTGAGAAGGCGAGTGGCCGCTAGATCGGTGGCGACGTCGGCCAAGAGCCATTGCACGCCCTGTTTGTCGGCGATCGTGCCACCAAAGGCCTGCCGTTGCTTGGTGTGAGCCAGTGCGACGTCGAGCGACCGACGCATGAGGCCACAACACATCGCACCGACAAGGGTTCGGGCCAAGTCGATGGCTTCGAGCGCAGCGGCGAAGGCCTCGCCGACGGGAATGAGTGTGTTTTCTACACCAACCCGTACGTCGTTGAAGGCAAAACCTCCCGTGCCTGATGCGTGGGCGCCCATCATTTCGTAGGGGTCGGAACGGACCACCCCTGCCAGGTCAGCATCGACCACAATGGCGACGATGCCCCGGTGTCCAAGTGCTGGATCGGTTTGGGCATAGACGTTCAAGAGCCCAGCATCGCTGGCGTTCGTGACCCACGCCTTCTCGCCATTGACAACCCACTCGTCTCCATCACGCCGAGCCGACGTGGTGATGGCTGCAGCGTCGGACCCGGCACCTGGTTCGGTCAACAGGAAGGCGCCTAATCGGTCACCCGAAACCAGGGCAGGGAGCACCGTGTCGAGCAGATGGTCGTTTCCGTTCGAGGCGACCGCTCGGGCCATGTTGTTGTGCACGACCAAGCTGAAGGCGGCCGAAAAATCAGCCGCAGTGAGCTCCTCCATCACTCGTGCCAACGTCACTTCCCCGAGACCTCGGCCGCCGAGTCGTTGTGGAACGAGCAAAGCCAGGAGGTCGGCATCGGCTGCGGCGGTGAACGACTCGCGGGCGAAACGTCGCTCGCGTTCCCAGTCTTCGGCCAGCGGATCGACTATCTCAGCGGCCAGGCGCTTGGCCGAGTCGATGACAGCTTGCTCGGGCGGGGTGACATGGTCGTCGGCCATGTGAGCGATGGTAGGGCGGCCTTCGGGTCGAACCTGGCCGCCAGCTCGGACCTGGCCGCCAGCTCGGACCTGACAAGACTCCCCGAAGTCAGCTACCAACAGTGCCGATGAACGTTGATCCGAACCGGCCATGGGCCACGACCGAACCAGGGCAGTTGGTAGCCAAAGGACACCTGGCCGGTGATGTGCTCGAAGCCTGGAAGTGGAAGATTGTCGAGACTGCCCCGGGACTGCTGGTGGTTGAGGCAGGCTTGCCCGAGAAGCTGCTGAACCCGCAAGGCCAACTCTTTGGTGGTTTCACGCCGACCTATGTCGACTTCGTCTCGCTGTACACCGTGCACTCCACTGACCCTGACGCCGATCCCACGTCACCCCGGCACTGGCTGACCACGATCAACATGCGTTGCGACTATTTCGAACCGATCGTGGGCCCGACCTTCACCATCAAGGGCGAGCTTGTGAATCAGCGGGGACTCTCGTCACTGGTGTCGACAAAATTCTTCCAGGGTGACGAGATGGCAGCCCACGCCCTGACGACTCTGCGCAGCCTCCCATCGGTGCAGACCGAGCCGGCGAGACAGAACTGATGACCGACCTGATTGTGATCGAACGCCCGGTCGAACGCGTTGCCCACGTTGTCCTAAATCGTCCGGAGCGAAGAAACGCGCTTATCGGTCCGCTGGCCGACCAGCTCGGTGACGCCCTTGAGTCGCTCAATGCCGACGATTCGGTCAGCGTGGTTGTCATTCGCGGCGCGGGGCACGCCTTCTGTTCCGGCCTTGATCTGAAAGCCTTCAGTGAAGAGCCGCAGCCCGATTGGGTTCCGATATTCGCTGAAAAGTGGCAGCGGGTCCACCGGGCGTTGTTCAACTCTGACCGGATCGTCATCGGCGCACTTGAGCGTGCGGCCGTTAACGGCGGGGCGGCCCTCGCTCTGGCCTGTGACTTCCTGGTAGCTGGTGATGGTGCATTCCTACAGGTAGGTGAGATCCAGCAGGGCATGGCCGCGCCGATGAATATGGCCTGGCTCCGCCTGCGGCACAGCGAAGCGCTAGCTGCGCGGATCGCGCTCCTGGGTGATCGCCTTACCGGATCGCAGCTGGTAGATCTCGGTATCGCCCTTGTCTCGGTGCCTGATGGCGACGGCCACGAGAATGATGTTGTCGAGGCCGCTGACCAGTTGGCCGGTCGTTTGGCTGCTCACGATCCGATGGGTGCCAAGCGAATCAAGGCATCGCTGCGGCGAACCGGTCGTCCGGAGTCGGCCGAAGATTGGTTTGCCCAGGCGGTAGCCGCTGATCCGCTTGCCGGGGTTCGACTGAAGCCCAGAGCAGCCGAGAACAAATAGTGTTGGCCCTTCCGTGTAGGTCGGCGGCGATGGGTCAGCGTGCGAGGTTGGCTACAACCGCTTCGGCCTCTGCCACAACGGCGGCCATGACTTCGGCAACCGGACGAACTGTTCGGGCGTAGCCAATGCCCTGTCCCGCCCCGGAGTGCAGCAGCGGCTCCACCCCATGTTCGTCGATGGCCCCGAGCAGATCGCCGACGAGTACGTCCTGATAGGGCATCTTCAGTGGGGTTGGCGCGTTCTCGGCCTCCCACTCGTCGCTCCAAGCGGAGCGGATCTGGCGGAAGGTCTTTCCGCTCTCGCTACGGGTGATGACGGTGTCGGCCGAGGTGGCATTCAGCAGCTTCTCGACTAATGCTGGCTGCATGTGGCCCGCGTGCTCGGTCGTCGTGAGCCAGATGGTGCCGGCCCATACGCCCTGAGCCCCCATGGCCAGGGCTGCAGCCATATGGCGTCCGGTGGCGACGCCGCCGGCGGCAAGCACAGGAATGTCGCCGCAGGCATCGACGATCTGCGGGACCAGGGAGAAGGTGCCGATGGTGCCGGTGTGCGCTCCTGCTTCGGCGCCCTGGGCCACGATGATGTCGACACCGGAGTTCACGGCCCGATGCACATGGCGGGGGCTTCCGATCAGCGCAGCGGTTGCCTTGCCCAACTCCTTGGCTTTCTCCACCGCTGGTCGCGGCGCACCAATACCGCACGCGAACAGGTCGACATCGCTGGCCATGACCGCTTCAAGTTGTTCGGACTCGATCTCGGCCGACCGGATGAAGCGAGTACGCATACCCGGTCCGCTTGGCTCGGGCACCTCGAATTTGTCGATGATGTTCTGAACGAACGCCTTGTGTTCGGCTGGCACGTGACGTTCGATGGCCTCGCGACTGTTGTGTTCGGGCATGCCATCGGGCAACACGAGATCTACGCCGAACGGCTTGTCACCGACAAGCCGTCTGATTTGGGCAAGCTCGTCGGCGATTTCGTGGGGGAACCGCCGGGTTGCGCCGTAGACGCCGAGCCCTCCGGCATTGGTTATGGCGGCAACGGTGCCGATGTCATGGGCGAAGCCGAACATCGGGTGTTCGATGCCGAACCGTCGGCACACGTCAGTGGTTAGTCGTCCCATGTGGATGTCTCCAGTTTGAGCTTCATCTGAGTTCTAGATCATCGCTCGGTGTGCCGCCGAAATTCGCGACGAGCAATGCCCATCAAGTGCACCTCATCGGGGCCGTCTGCGATCCGGAGCGAACGAAGCGAGGCGTACCAGTGAGCCAAAGGTGTGTCATCGGAGACGCCCGCTGCCCCGAACACCTGGATGGCGCGGTCCACGACGGTGGTGGCAGTTCGCATCACCTGCACCTTGATCAACGACATGTGCGGCGCTGCTGCTTTGTCACCCTGCTGGTCCATCAGCCACGCTGTTCTCAACGTGAGTAGTCGGGCGGCCTCGATCTCGATTCGGGCCTCTGCCACCCAGTCCATCACGTTGGCTCGGGTACTCACCGCAGCGCCGAATGTGGAACGGGTGGGAGCCCGCTCGCACATCAGACGCAGGGCCTCTTCGGCGATGCCGATGATGCGCATGCAATGCTGAACCCGGGCTGGGCCGAGTCGCGCCTGGCCGATGGCGAAACCGCCGCCGACCTGGCCCAGCACGCTGTCGTTCGGTACTCGCAGGTTCTCAAGGGTGAGTTCGACATGGCCATCGGGATCGAGATAGCCGAACTTAGGCAAGTTGCGAACAATGGTGAGGCCCTCGGCCTCGATCGGCACGATGAACTGGGTATGGCGGGTATGGGCCGACCCTTCGGGGTCGGTGCTGGCCACAGTCATGAGGTATGCGCACTGAGGATGCAGCACGCCGCTGATGTACCACTTGCGTCCGTTGAGCACCCAATGGTCACCATCGAGAGTTGCCGTTGAAGCAATGTTCGAAGCATCGCTGGAAGCGGTGTGCGGCTCGGTCATGGCGAAGGCCGACTTGATCTGGCCATCGAGTTGAGGTTCGAGCCAACGTTCCTTCTGAGTATCGCTTCCATAGAT
This sequence comes from Acidimicrobiales bacterium, assembly GCA_047638695.1. Classification (GTDB taxonomy): domain Bacteria; phylum Actinomycetota; class Acidimicrobiia; order Acidimicrobiales; family SZUA-35; genus JAHECQ01. Next base: position 26,197 of record JBLINY010000012.1, read on the forward strand.
GATCATGGCGTCGCCATTGATGTTCGAGGGCGCATCGCAATTGGTGGCCTCTTGGGCCAGCGGGTGGATACCCATCATTTCGGCCAGCGGTGCATAGTCGACAAAGGAAAGACCGGGCCCGTAATCCGGGTGACGAACACACAGGTTCCACAGCCCGGCGGCTCGGGCCGAAGCTTTCAACGCTTCGATGGTTGGTGGTTGCTGATCCGGATGCCGCTTGCGCTCGACATCGGCGGTAGTCGCGGCGGGCACCACCTTGGTGGCAATAAAATCGGCAAGCTGCTCGCCCAGCTCGTTTGATCGGGATGACCGTTCGAAGTCCATTTGAGCGTCCTAGTTCTTCAACAGATCGCGGTACGGCGTGTCTCGGTCTGGCCCCGGCTCGCTGGGGAGGCCGAGCGCTCGCTCGCCGAGCGTGTTGCGCTGAATCTCATCGGTCCCTCCGCCCAAGCTCATTCCTCGACAATTCAGCATGTGGTAGGCGAAGTAGTCGTCGTCAGCGTGCCGGTCGACCGACAGGTCGGGGTCCCAGGCTGGTGATGCCGGGAAAGCGAGCGCGGCGGCCAAGTCGGCGGCCGCCCGCCCCTGTTTGGTGCGCCAGAGCTTGCCGATCGACGGGTGTAAGTCACGGGCTCCGATCCAACCGACCACCTTTTCGCCCGAATGCAGACGGGCGAGCTGCTGGCGAACGATTGGGTCATGCGACCGTCCGACTCGCTCGGCCAGCTCAATGAGCTGCGCTACCGGAATAGGTGACCGGCCTGCCTTTGAACGCTGGGTCGCCGAACCACTCATGGAGCCGGCTCCAGTCTGCAGGCGCTCGTGGCCCAGAAGGGCAACGGCTGTTGCCCAGCCGCCGTTGACCTCGCCGACCACCCAATCGCGGGGAATGCGAGCTTCGTCGATGAAGATTTCGTTGAACTCGGCCTCGCCCGTCATCTGGACGAGCGGCCGGACGTCAACTCCCGGCTGTTCCATGGGCAGGATGAACATGGTGATGCCACGGTGCTTGGGCAGGTCAGGGTCGGTACGGGCGAGAAGAATGGCGTACTGACTGTTCTGGGCACCCGAGGTCCAGACTTTCTGGCCGCTGACGATCCACTCGTCGCCATCGAGGTCGGCTTTCGTCGCCAGTGAGGCCAGATCGGAACCTGATCCGGGTTCGGAGTACATCTGGCACCAGATCTCGTCGCCTCGGAGACCGGCCTGCAGGAATCGCTGTTTCAATTCGTCGCTGCCGTGATCTCGAACGGTTGGCATAGCCATGCCAACTCCGATGCCGAATGCTGCGTCTTCGCGAGGTATGCGGCCGCGGCTCAGGTCCTTGTAGAGCTGTTGATGTTCTGCCGGTAGTTCTCGCCCGCCATAGGCCACCGGGTAGTCAAGGGCAGCCAGACCACAGTCGTAGAGTGCGCTACGCCATGCTCGGGCCCGGCTCAGGGCGCCGGCCACGCCCTCGAGCGCATCGGGCAGAGTCTGGTCGAAGAATGATTCGACCTCTTGGCGAAATGCAGCAAGTGATGGCGCAGGCGTCATGAGCCGAATCTACCTATACAGGACGGTCGCCGATCAGGGTGACCCGTTCGACCCGGCGGTTGTGGCCACCGTGATCGGGCACGGCGTAGTGCTGAGTACATCGATTGTCCCACTGAGCAATGCTGTTCGGCCGCCAGCGAAAGCGGACCTGAACCTCGGGAATGGTCGATTGTTCGAACAGGCGGTAGCGGAGCTCACGACTTTCGTCGGGCGTCATGCCATCGATGGTCAGCATGAAGTTCTGGGCCATGAACAGGCCTTTGCGGCCAGTCTCCGGGTGTGTCCGAACCAGCGGGTGCTTCTGGTCGGGAAACTCCTCGCGAGTTTCGGCTAGCTGCTCGGCCGTCTGCCCACGACCGAAAACCTTGGCGTAGGAGTGGATGGCGTAGAGCCCATCGATCTCTTCTTTGATCTTGTCCGGCAGAAGTTCGTATGCCAGTTCCATGTTGGCGAAACACGTGTCGCCGCCGTAGGCGGGAAAGACACGACCGAGCAGGATCGACCCCAATGGCGGGCACTCACGGAAGGTGACGTCGGTGTGCCATGACTCGGCCGCGACGAACGCATCGGGCTTCGAGTCGATGACCAGGATCTCGGGATGGCCGTCGACCTGTGGGCTGAACGGATGCACTTCGAGCTGGCCAAACGCACGGCCGTAGGTGAGATGTTGCTCGTGGGTGAGGTTCTGTTCGCGGAAGAACAGGACTTTGTGATCGAGCCACGCTTGCTTGAGTTCGGCAACGATCTCGTCGTCAAAGTCGCGCAGGTCTACGTTGGCGATCTCAGCACCGATCGAACCCGTGAGTGGTTCGACCTGGATCCGGTTGAAGTCCCTTATCGATGTTGCATCGACTCGCATGATGGTCCCCTTCAGACGTCGTGAGGGCAAGCGTAGGGGATGCCCTGGGATGCGTCAGGTGTCGGAGCCGTTGGTGGCCGGTCGCCGGGCCCACATCGCAAAGGCGAAACCGGCAGCGCCGTAACCGGCGTACGCCACGGCGAGCGGAGTGACCGAACCGTCGATAGCTCGATCGACGAAGGTCGCCAGAAACGCACCGCCACCCATGCTGATGGTGCCAAGCACAGCCGACGCGGTGCCGGCGAGGTCACCCATAGGTTGCATCGCCTCGGCCATGAGCAGCGGATTGATGAGCGTGCGGAGGGCGTTGATAACCGTGAGGGCGGCGAACCAGCCAAGGAACGGCGGTACGCCGTCGCTGGCCCAGCACCACCATGCCAGGACGGCCGAGAACAGCAGGGTGACGGGCATAACCCTGACGATCACTCGGTCGGCGCCGAGCGCCTTGACCCAGCGGCTGCCCATAAAAAGGAACAAGCCCATGACGAGACTCATGGCCGCGAAATAGTACGCGAACTGATCACCGCGGTCGTAGACGTCGTCAAACAAGAGCTGGCTGCTGGCCAAGAAGGCGGCAAACCCACCGAAGTCGAACATGACGGCGATGGCGGAACCAATTGTTCGCCGAGTGGTGACAACGGCGACGATGGCACCTCGGGTACGAGCCAGGGTAAGAGGCCGGCGTCGCTCGACGGGAAGTGGTTCGGGCAGTCTTGTGAGCCACAGGGCAAGTGCGACCGTGAGCAACAGAGGCGCCGCTAGGACCAACCGCCATGATCCGAAGGTAAGTACGCCTTTGCCGAGCAGGGGCGCGATCGCTGGAACGACCATGAACACGGCCTGCACCAGGGACATGATGCGAGCGAGCTGGGTGCCCTCGTAAAGATCGCGGGCGATGGCCATCGACAGAGCGCGAGGTCCAGCCGCGCCGACCCCCCATACGAACCGGCTGAAGACGAGGATGCCAAAGGTTGGGGCCAAGGCCGAACCGAGGGCGCCGAGAGCGTAAAGGCCGAGGCCGGCGTAAAGCACGGGCTTACGCCCGAAGCGGTCGGTGAACGGGCCGTAGAACATCTGAGCGCTGGCCAACCCGAGAAAGTAGAGCGTGACCGTGAGCGCCACCCGAGGCGAGTCAGGGGCCATCCCCAGGCCGGCTCGGATTTGGCCGAAAGCCGGCAGCGCCATGTCGATGCCGAGCGCAGTGGTGGCGCTGATGGCGGCGAGGATGCCGACGAGTTCCCGTTCGCTGGTGGAGCGCCGCGATGTGGCCGGACCTGCAGGAGGAAGGCTCAACGCGATGTTGTTTCGCGGAACTTTCGGAAACTGAGGAAGGCGAAGATGATGATGATCCCGAAGGACCAAAGAAACGCCTCGGTGATGGCGCCTTCGGCCGGGAGGCCGTTGTAGAGGGCCCGCCCGGCGTTGGTGACGCGAGTGAAGGGGTTGTTCTCGGCGACCGGCTGGAGCCAGCTGGGCATGGTGTCGGTGGGGACGAAGGCCGACGACACAAACGTGACCGGGAACATCCACAGGAAGCCGAGGGAGTTGGCGGCCTCAACCGACTTCACCGACAATCCGACCAGAGCTTGCACCCAGCTAAGGGCGAAGGCAAAGAGGAGAAACAGCACGGTGGCGACGAAGGCTTGCCAGAGTGTGCCTTCAAACCGGAAGCCGACGGCGAACGCGACCACGAGCATGATGATGAAGGTGAACGTGTTCTTCACGAGATCGGCGATGGTGCGGCCCAAAATCACAGCCGACTGTTGCATCGGCACGGACCGCAGGCGATCGACCAAACCCTTCGAGAGATCTTCAGCCAGACCAATGCCGGTGGTGGCCGATCCGAAAACGACGGTCTGAGCCATGATGCCGGGCAACAGATACTGGTTGTAGTTGGCAAAGCCGGGAGCAACGATGGCGCCCCCGAAGACATAGACGAACAACAGCACGAACATGATCGGCTGGATCGTGGCGAACGCAATGAGTTCGGGGTTGCGGGGGACGACCCGAAGGTGGCGTTGGGCCTCGGTCCAGGCATCTCGTAGCAGCCATTGCGGACCGTTCGGTACGTCGGGGCGACGACTCATCGTCGCGGCAGCATCGGTGCCTTGAACGCCGTCGCTCCTCGCCTCTGCAGTGCTCATGAGGTGCTCTCGCTCTGGCTTTCGTCGGTGGCCTTCGAGCCAGTAAGGCTGAGAAAGACATCGTCGAGGCTTGGCCGTCGAAGCTCGACATCCACCACGTTGCAGAGCGCTCCATCGAGGGCTCGGATGGCCTCGGGCAACACACCGCCGCCGGCCGATATCGGCACCAGGAGCTGCGGGGGAGTCTCAGTGGTCTCGATCTCGCCAGATGAGACTGGCTGAAGAGCCTCGGTCGCTCGGGCCAGGTTGGCAGCATCGGCGATGGTGACAACCAAGCGGTCGCCGCCGATGCGGTCCTTCAACTCATCAGCAGTGCCCTTGGCGATGACCTTGCCCCGGTCGATCACCAGAATCGAATCGGCCAAAGCTTCGGCCTCGTCCAGATACTGCGTCGTTAGAAAGGTGGTTGTGCCTTCCGAGCCGAGCTCTTCGATCAGCTCCCACATGGCCAGCCGGCTACGAGGATCGAGGCCGGTGGTTGGTTCATCGAGGAACAACACCGAAGGGCGGGCGATCAGGCTCATGGCGATGTCGAGCCGCCGGCGCATGCCACCCGAATACTCGATGACGACACGCTCGCCTGCGTCGAGCAGATCAAAGCGCTGGAGTAGCTCTTTGGCCCGGGCTCGCCCGTCGGTCTTCCGCATGTGGAACAGCTGGGCGATGTACTCGAGGTTCTCTCGGCCCGTCAGCCGTTCTTCGACCGCCGCGTATTGGCCGGTGAGACCTATGCGAGCCCGCACTTTGTCAGGTTCCGCTGCCACGTCGATGCCATCGACGAGCGCTCGACCTTGATCGGGTTTGATCAGCGTCGTCAGCACTTTCACGGTGGTTGTTTTGCCTGCACCATTCGGGCCGAGCACGCCCAGCACGCTGCCCTGGGGCATCTCGAGGCTGAGTCCATCGAGCGCCCGTGTCTCGCCGTAGACCTTGTGGAGATCGATGGCCTCGACAGCAAGCATGGGGTGAAACTAGCGGCCCAGGATCAGCTGCGCGACCTCTTTTGGATGACTGAACATCAAGAAGTGAGGTCCGTCGAGCTCGTGGTAGTCCCAGGTTGAGCTAGCGGCGCAGACATCGGCGTACTGCTGAAACCGAGAGGGCTTGTCCGCTGTGGCGAAGATGAAGGTTTTGGGCAGCTCATCGGGGAGTGAAACCTGCCAGTCGGCGCTGAGGCACGCAGCCGACTGAGGCATCACCCGGTCGTAGAACCAGCGGGCCCCTTCGTCGCTGCCGATTATTTCGGGCGCCGGGTCGTAGAGCTGGAACGGAACCATGCCTCCTTCGACGGAGCGGTTGGCAGGTTGCGGTGGTGTTTCGGCAACCGGGGCGTGGGCATCGAGGTACACCAAACCGGAAACGCGATCGCTCAGCTGCTCCCACGCCTGGGTGATGACGCGGCCGCCGTAGCTGTGACCCACGAGCGTGACCTCGGTGAGGTCCAGGGTGTCGATGACACCGACGACGTCTGCCACGTGATCGGCCAGCGTGACATGAGGGCCCGAAAGGTGGCGCTTGGCTCCGTGACCGGTGAGGGAAATGTTGTGCACCGGGCGACCGCTGGCCAGAAGATCGGCCATCACCGGCAGCCAGGACCACTCGCCAACCCATGCGCCGTGTACGAGCACGATCGCTCGCTGGCGTAGCTCGGCGGCTGGTGGGTAGCTCATGTCGTGGGCTCGACGGCTGCGCTCGGTGCGATCGTCGGCGGTGCGTTGTTCAGCGTCTCCATGGCAAAACCAGCGGCTTGTTTGTAGCGGGCCATGAAGTCCTCGATTTCGGCCGAAGGGATGACGTCTTCGATGTGGGTAAAGATGCCACCACACCTCTCGTCGACTACTCCGAGGATGCCGATCGGTCCGGCGCCTCGATTGCGCAGCACGAGCGCCGACAAGTCTTCGATCAGCTGGTCCTCGTAGCTCAGCAGCGCTGCTGGGCTGAGGCCATGCTCGACCATGGCCGCGCCGATCACCCGGGCATCGACAATGGCTTGGCTGGCGCCGTTCGAACCAACGGGATACATGACGTGGGCCGCATCTCCCATGAGAGCCACTCGGCCCTCTACCCAATGATCAACGGGGTCACGGTCGACCATTGGATACTCGAACACCTCGCTCGAGCCTCTCACCATGGCCGGGACGTCAAGCCAGTCGAATATCCAATCTTCGAACTGCGGCATGAAGGTGTCGATCGAGACCTGCTTGTTCCAGTCGCTGGTCGGCCAGCCGCCGTCGGTGTCGAAGGTGAGTTCGGTGATCCAGTTGATCGTGGCCAAACCGGTGTCTGGATCGGGCTGGCTGATTGGATAGCAGACGACTCGCTGGTCGAGATGCCCAGCGAGCACGAACGAAGCACCGGAACGGATCGGCACGCCGGTTGACGTGCCACGCCACATGATGGCGCCACCCCACAGCGGCTCGCCTTCTGCGGGGTACATCTGACTACGAAGAGCCGAGTGCAAGCCGTCGGCCCCGATGAGGACGTCGCCCGACTCGCGGAACGTCTGGTCGTCGGCGGTCTCGATGATGGCGACTGCTTCGTCGCCGACATTTTCGAACCCGACAACTCGATGGCCGGTCATGACCGAATCGGGCCCGAGGCGATCAAGCACGGCTTCGTAAAGCATCATCTGTAGTTGGCCCCGGTGAACGGAGTACTGCGGCCACTTGTAGCCGGCTAGAACGCCTCGTGGCTCGGCCCAGACGTCGTTACCGCTACGCCCGACCAGGGCCCATTCCTTGGTCTCAACGCCGATGGTGTCGAGCTGGCCTTCGAATCCGAGGTCGTAGAGCTCGCGAACGGCGTTCGGCTGGAGGTTGATGCCGACACCGAGAGGTTTCAGCTCGCGGACCGACTCGAACACCTTGGCGGGGATCCCAAGTTGATGGCAAGTGAGTGCCATCGTCATTCCGCCGATGCCGCCACCGGCAATCAGTACCGTCATAGACGATCACCCTAGGGCCCCTCATTCGAGCAATCGCCCCACAGCACCGAGCTCGAGTCATCTGCCAGGATCCTTCCGGCGCGGCCAGCTAGCGTGCGCTCATGAAAGAACAACTTGACGAACTGCTTGGCGGCGCCATCGACCGAGGCGACGTACCGGGCGTGGTTGCTGTCACCTTCGACCGCGACGGACTGACCTACGAGGGAGCATTCGGCGAGAGAGTGTTGGGCTCGGGCGTTGACATGACGGTCGACACGACCGGAGCAATCTTCTCGATGACCAAGGCGATCACGGGTGCCGCCGCCATGCAGTGCGTGGAGCGGGGCGAGCTATCGCTGGATACACCTGCCGGCGCCATATGCCCTGATTTGGCAGACGCCCAGGTGCTGGAAGGATTGGCCGACGACGGCACGCCCCAGCTGCGTCCAGCTTCTACGCCAGTGACGCTTCGGCACCTCCTGACGCATACCTCGGGTTTCGTCTACGACATCTGGGATGCCGACTTCGCCGCCTATCTGCAGGCCACCGGCAAGCCGAGCGTCCTATCGCTGCAGTTGGATGCGTTGCGGGTCCCGCTGATGTTCGATCCCGGCACCAGGTGGGAGTACGGCACCGGTATCGATTGGGCCGGGCAGATGGTCGAAGCCGTTTCAGGCAAGACCCTCGGGCAGTACTTCCAAGCCAACCTGTTCGATCCGCTGGGCATGGCCGATAGTGGCTTCGCTCCAACCGAGGCGATGCTGTCGCGGGCAGCCGGGATGCACGCTCGTCTGCCCGACGGTGGCCTCGCCCCAATGGACCTTCCGGCACCGGATAACCCCGAGTTCGAGATGGGCGGCGGCGGCCTGATGTCGACGATGGGCGACTACGCCCGGTTCTGTCGCATGGTGCTGAACGGCGGGGAGCTCGACGGGACCCGGGTAATGTCTGCCGACACCGTCGATCTGATGTGCACCAATGCCATGGGCGATATCCGAGTGCAGAACCTGGTGTCGACCAATCCGGCGTTCAGCAATGATGCCGAGTTCTTCCCCGGGCTCGAGAAGTCGTGGGGTCTCACGTTCCAGATCAACGAGGCCGAGGCACCCACCGGCCGCCCGGCTGGTGGCCTCAGCTGGGCCGGTCTGGCCAACAGCTACTTTTGGATAGACCGCACCAACGGCATCGGCGGCGCCTACCTGACGCAGATCCTCCCGTTCGCCGACCACAAGTCGATCGGCCTGTTCCAAGACTTCGAAACCGCCGTCTACGCCAACCAATAACCGCCGACTTGGCTGCCTGAACCCCCGCTCCCTCAACTCTGGCTGTCTGAACCCCCGTAGTTGGGGTTTCAGACAGCCAGAGTTCGTTTTGCGGCGGCGGGAACAGCCAAGCGGGGGCCGCAGGGGCGGTGCGCGGCCTGGTGTTGGCGGCCGCTGTCACACCTGGTTGCAAGACTGGCGCGGTGCGGGAAACACCGGATCAGATTGTGACAAGAGTGGCTGGACCTACAGCGGGTGCGTGTCGGCGGACCGATCTGGTCGAGGCCGGAATGAGTGGCAGCGCGATTGAACGAAGACTGGCGAGCGGTTACCTCGTCGCGATTACGCGGGGGCTCTATGTGGCGCCCGTCCTCGCCAACCCTGATACGCCGCTCAACATGGCTGTGCTTGGGGTGCCCCATGCTGTCGTGTCGCGGTTCTCGGCCGCAGCGCTGCACGGTATGTCGCTGACGTACCCCGATCAGGTGCATGTAACCGCGCCCAAAGGTGCCGGTCGGTTCCTCGAAGGTGTCGTCGTGCATGAGACCCGCCTGCTGCGGGATGAGGACGTCACCGAGGTGCGAGGTTTGGCGGTGACTTCTCCCGAGCGGACCCTGGTCGACCTTGCGGCCCACCTCCGCTTGCCCCGTCTGCGGCACCTTGTCGACTCCCACTATGCAGGACGTACTGCGGGACCCTTTTTGGCTTGCGTGCAGGGGCTGGCCCGTCCTGGCGTTCCCGGCTCTCGCATGCTGCGACAGCTCGCCTCACAGCTGGGGGAAGGGGATCCGCTCCCGGCTTCGGAGCTCGAACACCGGATCTGGCTTGGTTTGAACGTCAACGGGATCTCCGGCTTTCGACAGCAGCTGGCACCACCTTGGTACGACGGACGCCGCGGCATTGTCGACTTTGGCGCCCCCGACATCCGCATGATTATCGAGGGCGATGGACGGAGGTTCCATGACAGCCAGCAGGCAATGGCCGACGATCATCGCCGTGATCGTCTAGCAGCTCGTCACGGTTGGCTTGTCCTACGAGTGACGTGGCACGAGATCGTGCATCGGCCGGGGGCGACCTTCAGCGACCTGGCCGAAATCGTCTCGGCCCGCCGCACCGCCTCGAGCAGAGCGTCGGGCGCCGCAGCGACCAGCAGAGGTTCGGGTGCCGCCGTCATGACCGAATTGCCCTCCCGCTTGGCTGCCCGAACCACCGCCTCCGACGGTTTGGCTGCCTGAACCACCGCAAGCGGTGGTTCAGGCAGCCAGTCTGCGGTTTGCGGGGGTTGGAGCAGCCAAGAGGTGGGTTCAAGAGGTGGGTTCAAGAGGTGGGTTCAAGAGGTGGGTTGTGCGGCGTCGGCTGGGTCCCACTCGACGATGAATTGCTCGGGGCCTCGGAAGGTGATGTTGGGAGACGACCAAATCTCTTGCTCGGTCATCCGCAGCGACGGCATCCGCTCGACCAGCGCCTCGAGCACCAGGACCGCCTCGAATTTCGCCAGGTTGGCGCCGAGGCAATAGTGCATGCCCTTACCGAAGGAGATGTGCTGCGCCGCGTTTGATCGGTGGATATCGAACTCGTTGGGCTTCTCGAAAATGTCGGGCTGGCGGTTCGCTGAGGCGAAGTTCATGAAGATCTGGGTGCCGGCGGGAATGTCGATGTTGCGCAACGTGGTGGCGCGGGTGGTGAGCCGACGCCAGCTGATCTGGCTCGACTCGTAGCGCAGGACTTCCTCGACCGCGTTCGGAATGAGTGAGGGATCAGCAACAAGCTGGTCCCACTGATCGCTCCGGGGGAGTAGGCAGAGCAGGGTGTTGCAGATGAGGCTGGTGACAGCCTCGTGACCGGCGAAGGAGAGGCCATAGATAATGGACTCGACCTCTCGGTACGTCAGCTCGTTCTCGTCGGCGTCGTGTGCGGCCAAAAGCTCGGACGTGAAATCGTCGCCGCGGTTGTCTCGCTTCGACGCCGTGAAGTCGCGACAGTAACGCCAGTACGCCACCATCTTCTCGGCGATGGCCGCTTGCTCCGTTGGTGTTGGCTTGCCCCAGGAGAAGGCCTTGCGCTCGCCGCACCAGTTCTTGAGGTCTTCGTCGTCGGCTTCGGGAAATCCGATGAACCGAAAAACCGTTTCGCCCGGAAGCGGAAAGGCGAAGGCTTCGATGAACTCGAGCGGCCCACCGGACTCGCCACCGGCGAGGAACATGTCATCGATCAACTCGTGGCTGCGCCGGCGGACATAGGGCTCGAGCGTCTTGAGGCGCCTTCTGGAGAATCCCAGGCGCGTGTGCTTGCGAATGCGGCCGTGGTCGGGAGCTTGCCTGTTCGACATCACCTTCTGCGGATCGAAATCGGGGACGCCGATGACCGCCTGAGCCTCGGGCGCAACCGGGAAGACGGGATCTTGCACGTTCTCCGACGAGTACGTGTCTGAGTCGTTGAAGACTTCGAGGATGTCGTCCATTTCGGTGATGACGACGTAGCCCAGCTCCTGGGCGTAGAAGATGGGGCTGTCTTCTCGCAGCTTGGTTGCGATCGGGTACGGGTCGGCCAGGTAGTCGTCGTTCAACGGACTCCACGTCTGATGAACCGGACAACCGGCAGGTGCCGGTGGCGCGTCGCCTCGAAGCTGGTGGTACTCGTCGGCCATGGAGAGTGAGGGTAGGTCAGCCTGGAGCTGACGGCCCGCCCTGTCGGCTGTAGGTTCAGGCGGTGCAGATTCCAGAGAATGCCCAAGCGTCCTTTGAGGCGTCGATCGAAATCGCAGCTAGCCCTGCCGAGATCTACGCCATGGTCTCCGACATCACTCGGATGGGTGAGTGGAGCCCGGAGAACGTCGGCGGCGTATGGCTCGACGGCGGCACCGGGCAGGTCGGCGACCGTTTTGAGGGAAACAACCGTTCCGGCGATCGTGAGTGGAGCCGAGAATGTGAGGTGGCGAGGGCCGATCCCGGAGCCGATTTCACGTTCGTGGTGGGCAGCGTCGAAGCCAATTGCACGTGGTGGAGCTACGAGATGGAGTCCGTGGGCGACGGCGCTCGGCTGACCGAGCGATGGTGGTATGTGAACAAGACGCCCGGCCTCGCCGCAGCGACCCCCGAGCAGTTACAAAGCCGTATCGACATGACCCAGGGCATGCTGGACGCCACCGTCGCCGGCCTCAAGAACGTGGCGGAGAAAGCGTGAGTCACGAAGCACGCATGAAGGCAGCCGGAATCGTGCTCCCCGAGGGCTATCCGCCAGCCGGGCTCTACGTCAGCGCTGTCCTGGTCGACAACCTTTTGCACGTTGGTGGCCATGGCCCCGTCGGGCCGGACGGTCGAGTCATGGGCAAGGTTGGCAGCGACATCGACCTTGCTGGCGCCCAGGAGGCTGCACGACTGACCGGTTTGCAGATCTTGCGGTCGGTTCGGGCCGAACTTGGCAGCCTCGATCGCGTCATTCGCGTTGTGAAGCTCTTCGGCATGGTCAACTGCGCCCCCGGCTTCAACCAGACGCCTGAGGTAATCAACGGCTGTTCGCAACTGATGCACGACGTCTTCGGTGAGGCCGGGGTTCACACCCGGTCGGCCGTCGGCATGGCCGAACTTCCATTCAATATTCCAGTAGAGATCGAGGGTATTTTCCACGTGGGTGAAGGCAATGAGTAACAACAGCTCGTCGACGTGGGCGGGGCCCACACATCAGGCCCTGATTGATGCTGGCATCAGCATCGTTGGCTACGTACCCGATGGGGGTTTGACCGATCTGATCGTGGCGCTCGACGCCGACGATCGGATGAAGACCGTGCGGCTGACCACCGAAGAGGAAGGCGTCGCCCTGGTCGCTGGCGCCTGGCTGGGTGGAGCCCGGGCAGCCTTGTTGATGCAGAGCAGTGGCGTCGGCAACTGCACCAACATGCTCAGCCTCCTCGAGACCTGCGCCGTGCCTGCCCTTCTACTCGTCACGATGCGCGGCCAAGACGGCGAATCGAATCCATGGCAATTGCCGATGGGTCAAGCCGCTGGACAGACCATGGAGCTGATGGGGGTCGACGTTCGTTCGGTCGGTTCGGCCGACGCTGTGGCCGCCGAAGTCACCCGGGCCTGTCACGATGCCTTCGAAGCCGATGGCGGAGCGACTGCTGTGATGGTCGAACAAAAGGTGATCGGTGTGAAGTCATTCTCCGGTGACAACGAAGGAGAAGGCTGATGCTTGATCGACGAAAAGTCACTGCTGCGTTGTTGGCTGATCGGGGTGACCTGCTCGTGATCGCCGGCTTGGGTGCTCCTAACTGGGATGTCACTGCTGTTGGTGACAACGACCTGAACTTCCCGCTGTGGGGAGCCATGGGTGGCGCCGCCATGACCGGCCTTGGGGTGGCTCTGGCCCAACCCGACCGTCGGGTTCTGGTGATCACCGGTGACGGCGAGGCCCTGATGGGGCTGACGGCGCTGTCGACGATCGGCGCCAACGCCCCTGGCAACCTCGCTATTGCCGTGCTTGACAACGAGCGCTACGGCGAGACCGGCATGCAGGTCACCAATACCTCCACCGTCGACTCACCGGGTACTGACTTGGCTGCCGTTGCGCTGGCCTGCGGCTTTGTCGCCGCAGTCACCGCGAGCGCCGATGCCGACATGGGCGGCGCGGTGGAACTCATGCGCTCGACCCCCGGTCCGACGATGGCTGTCTTCAAGATCAGTGCCGATGTGCCGCCTCAGGTGGTGCCGTCGCGCGACGGGCCCTACCTGGTTCAGCGCTTCCGCTCCGCCCTCGGCATTTCCTAAGAACTGTTTCCTAGACCTGAACGAACATCCGAAAATTGTCCTTCTGAAGCACCGTCAGGGTGCTTCAGAAGGACAAGAAGCTCGGGTGGGGTTAGCGGATGGGGTTTTTGTAGGTGTCGAGGTAGGTGATCTCTTCGACGGGGGCTCGAGTGGCTGCCTTGAAGTCGGTACCGAGGGTGTAGGCCACGGGCAGGAGGCCGGCCTGGCTCATGTGGTCCGGAATGCCCAGGAGCTCGGCTGCCTCAGCCTCTGCTCCGAGGTGCAGGGTGGTGTAGCAGCTGCCGAGGCCGCGGCTCCGCAGCGCCAGCTGGAAGCTCCACATGGCCGGAATGATCGAGCCGAGAAGGCCGGCGGCCGAGTTGGTTGTGTCGTCGTCGAGACGGCCGATGATAAGCGGGATGACCATGACAGGGACCTCGCCCAGCTTCTCGGCCAGGAAGTTGGCTGAGTCCATCACCCGGCCGGTCTGGGTTCCGGCATCGGCTGCCTTGGCTGCGTCAGCCAGGTAGGCGCCACCGATCTTCCGGTAGATCTCGGCCAACGCTTCCTTCTTCTCGGCGTCGCGGACAACCATCCAGCGCCAACCTTGACGGTTTGATCCGGTTGGGGCCTGGATCGCAAGCTGCAGACACTCGAGCAGCACGTCGTCCGGTACCTCGCGGTCGAAGTCGAGACGCTTCCGGACGGCCCGTGTGGTCGAGAGAAGTGCGTCGGTCTGTGCAAGGTCGAATTCCATGGGCCGGATTCTGCCATGCTCAGGTCATGAATGGCACCGGGGTTGGTCGCGTCGTCGCGTCTCGCCATGCGGACTTCAACGAGGGTGATGTCGTTCGGGGCATGACCAATTGGCAGAATTATGTGGTGATGGCAGCCCCAGAACTCCAAAGAGTCGATGGGTCGGGCGACCCGGCGCTGCACCTCGGAGTGCTTGGAACCAACGGACTCACCACCTATTTTGGCCTGACCGACGTTGGTGATCCGCAGCCGGGGCAGACCGTTGTGGTGTCGGCCGCTGCCGGCTCGGTTGGTCACATCGTGGGTCAGATCGCCAAGGTGAAAGGTGCACGCGTCGTTGGTATCGCTGGCTCGGACAAGAAGTGTCGGGTGCTTGTTGACGAGCTTGGCTTCGATGCCGCGATCAGTCGCAAGGCAGATGATTTTCGCGATCAGTTCAAAGCTGCGACTCCCGACCGCATCGACGTCTACTTTGACAACACCGGTGGTGAAATCCTGGGCAGCGCCCTTTTCCGGATGAACACCCACGGTCGCATTGTTTGCTGCGGTGTCGTGAGCCAATACGACACATCATCGCCGGGGCCGGGGCCGGGGCCGGGACCACGGGGGATTCCCGGGTTGCTTGTCAACAACCGAGTTCGCATGCAGGGTTTTCTCATCTTTGACTACGCCGACCCGCTTCGAGGCGGCGCGAGCTGAAATGAGTGACTGGATCGACGGCGGCCAGCTTGTTCCTCGGGTGTCGGAATTCGATGGTCTGGCGTCGGCCAGGCGGGCCTTCGTCGAGCTGCTCGCCGGCGGCACAGTCGGAACCACCATTGTTCGTGTATCGAAAGAGCCGAAAGAAAATCTGAGGAGAAGTGCAAGATCTCGATGATGTCCGCGTTGTGAGGTGCAAAACCCAACACATCAAGGCGGATCATCATGAACACGAACACTTTCCTCAAGAACCCCCTCGCCAAGAACGCTCTCGCCAAGAAGGCTGGCCTCACCCGTGCGGCGGCGGCCGCTCTCGGACTCGGACTCTCTCTCGGCCTTCTCGCCGGGCCGGCAGCTGCAGCCGATCGAGATGTGGCGACAGAACGGACTGATGAAGTTCATCCGCTCAGCGGACGGGCCGACGACACCCGCAGACTGGAAGTGCTACATCTGAACTGTTTCGTCGCTGACGGCGATGACGCCATCCGAGCACACATCGGGTGCGAGTGGCGCTCGGCCACGAACGACCGCGCCGCCGGCTACCAACTGTGGCGGATCCTCGACCGTGGTGAACGCGAGCTCGTCGGTCGGGTCGGCCTCGATGTCACGAGCCTCCGTGACATCGTGCCGGCTGGCACCAAAGCCGTTCGTTATGCCGTCGTGGCCGTGAGTGAGAAAGGGAACGTGGTTGGCCAGTCGCGTGTGCAGAAGATCGTGCTGCGCATCGACGACAATGAACAGGACGTCCGGCCGACGGAGGTCGACGTTCAGCCGGTCCGAGCAGCGGCAAAGGCTGCTTGGCCGCTCGACGTTCGCTGAGCAGCGAGTCTCTGCGTCTATTCGGTCATCGCTGCTTCCAACAGTGTCCACCCTTGCCCACCGGCTGCCGACAAGGCTCGTGCTCGTGAGTTCACCGCCCGACGCTCGGCTCGACGTCGATTCTCTCTCGCTCGTAGCCGAGCGAGAGCTGGTCGACCGGGCGCGGGTGGACCCCGAGGCATTCGGCGAGCTGTACCGGCTGTATGTCGATCGTGTGCACCGCTACGCCTGGCGGCGATCGGGCAACACGCAAGTAGCCGAAGACATCACGGCTGCGACGTTCGAAGCCGCTCTTAGCAATCTGCATCGGTTTCGATGGCGTGCGGAAGGCTTTGCCCCCTGGTTGTTCCGCGTTGCTGCCAATCAAGTGATTGCCCATCACCGCCGGGAGGCCCGACCGACTGGTGATCGCGGCCAACTGGCGATGGCCAGACTGCACAATGCTGATGTGGAAGACGATCTGGGTCACCTGCTCGATGACCACGGTGACCTGCGAGTGGCACTAGCCCAGCTCAATCCTCGGTACCAACGAGCGATCGATCTTCGGTATCTGGCCGATCTTTCGACCGACGAAGCAGCTCGGGCTGCGGGATTGACGAAGCCGGCCTTCTCCGTGCTTTTGTCGAGAGCTCTGAAGGCTCTGCGCAAAGAACTTCAACGATCCGACCAGGAAGGAGCCCAGCCATGACCTCCGACGACGATCTGAGGCCGAAGGGCAAGATGGCTTCGAACCATGGGATCGAACAGCGACTCGAGTCTCTCGGATCGGAGCGAGGGCCGGATGTAGACGGTGCCTTCGCCAATCGACTCGAGGCTGATCTGCGTTTGGCCATGGCCGATCGAACGGGATCGACCAGGCGCCCGCTGTGGCAGCCGGTGCTCGCCGGTGCAGCCGCTCTTCTCGCCATTGTGGTTGGTGTTGCAGTCCTCGCCAACAGTGGGTCGAATGGTGTGGACATCGAGCCCGCAACGAGCGTGCTGAACACTGATGTGGCCACGACGGCGGGCTCCGCTGTTGACCCCACCGCTGTTGATTCCGACTCCGATGATGATGGATCGCCCACAACGAGTGGGTCTGGCCCGACCGCTACCGCCGAGCGTGGCTCAGATTCGGGCGATGGCCGAAGCGATGGCTCGACGACGAGCCCCGAGACAACGCGTCCAACGGGAGGGGCTGGCAACACCACCGTGCCGGTCGGCCCAACCACCTCGCTGGACCCAACTTCTGTTCCCGAGAGAACAACGACGACGTCGGCCACGCGATCTACCGACGGCCCAGCAACAACGACGCCGATGTCGATCGGCTTGACCCTCAGCTCCGCGGGCGACACAACGCTGCGTCTCGATTGGGAGTTGGTCGGCGACGTAGCGCATGCAGGCTGGAGGGTCGAAGCAATCGCGGGCGACAGAACCACCACGATTCTGGTGCTGCGCGACGCCGGCGCACGGACGGCAACGATCGAACGTATCGCCGGCCGCGTCGGCTATCGGGTCTCCGCCGTCGACATCGACGGGAACAAGCTGGGATCCAGCGAGACAGTGACGGCAGCGGAGTCGTAGTGTCGGGACATGGCCAACATCACTGACGATGAAGCCCTGGCTACGGTCGGGGTGCTCCTACGAGCGGCGGGGCTTGACGTCCCCGAGGAAGAGGTACAGCGACTTGCTGGTCTGTACCCCGGTCTTCGACGCTCAGCCGATCGCTTCCACCAGGTCGAGGTCGGCGATGAGGTGCCGTCAGCGATCTTCCGAGCCGGCGATGTGAATCGAGAGAACCGATGAGTAATCCCTGGACCATAGAGACAGCAGCGAGTGCGCTGCGAGCTGGTGAGACGACGTCGGTTGCACTAGTTGAGCAGGCTCAGACTGCAGCCGATCAGCTCGACCCCCAGATGGGCACCTGGATCGACCGTTACAACGAACAGGCGCTGGCTCGTGCCGATGAAGCCGATGCCGAACTGGCGGCAGGCAACGACCGGGGCCCCCTTCATGGCATTCCTTTGGGAATCAAAGACATCATCAGCACCGACGAGGGTCCGACGACGGCGCAGAGTCTGACGTTGCCCGCGTCGTGGGGAGAGGCCGGCGATGGTCCGTTGATGACCCGTCTTCGCGACGCTGGCGCTGTGGTGATGGGCAAGACAACCACGATGGAGTACGCCATCGGGCGCCCTGATTTTTCGAAGCCGTTCCCGGTTCCTCGTAACCCGTGGAACCTCGAGCGGTGGACCGGCGGATCGAGTTCGGGCACCGGTAATGGGGTGGCGTCGGGCCAGATTCTGGGCGGGCTCGGCACCGACACCGGAGGCAGCGTTCGTCTCCCGGCTGCCTACAACGGCATTAGTGGCCACAAGCCAACCTTTGGTCTCGTTCCAAAGTCGGGCTGTGTACCGCTTGGCATGAGCTACGACCACATTGGCCCGATGGCCCGGTCGGCCTGGGATTGTGCGGCCATGCTCACCGTGATGGCCGGAGCTGATCCCAGCGACCGAACCACCGTCGATCGAGCCCCTGTCGACTACGTTTCGTCGCTCGACCGAACACTCGACGGGTTGAAGATTGGTGTGATCTCCAACGAGCGAATGGTAAGCGGCAGCTCCGAACCGACGATGGCGGTGTTCGATGAAGCCGTCGGTGTCTTGACCGAGGCCGGAGCCACCGCGCATCCCTTCGAGGTCCCGCTGTACGACGAGATCTGCGCCGGCGCCTTCCTGGCCCTCGAAGCCGAAGCGTTCGCCTGGCACCGCAAACTCCTGGCTGAACGCTGGGATGACTACGGGCGCCCGACTCGACTCACCATTGTGCAGGGAGCGTTGATCAGCGCCAGTGATCTGGTGCAGATCGAGCGGGTTCGCCAGATCGCTCGGCGACAGATTGTCGAGAAGATGGATGCCGAGGGCATCGACGTGCTCGTCAGCCCGACGACGGGGTACGCGGCCACCCCGTTCAGTGGCGCCGACCCCAAGGCCATCTCGAACCGAGCCCTTCACACGTCGGCTTGGAACAGCACGGGCGCTCCGGCCTTCTCGGTGCCGATGGGCCTCGATCCCGATTCGCTACCTCTCGGTCTTCAGATCGTCGGGAGACCCTTCGCCGACGATCTGGTGCTGGCCATCGGCCACGCGTACCAACAGCGCACCGACTGGCATCTCCGCAAGGCACCACTGCATGGGTGAGGGCAATCGGCCCTCATCCGGCACGGTCGCCGAGCACTACGAGCGCAACGACAGCATCGTCGAGGCCATCGTGGCCGCGATTGAGGGTAGCGGTCTTGATGCCACCGATGCGGCCAATTTTGCCGGAGCCGAGGAGTTCCACCTCGGGGGCCGGTCGACAGCCGACGCCCTCATCGCCGACCTCGCGCTCGATGCAGCAGGCGTTCACCTTGATGTTGGATGTGGCATCGGTGGCACTGCTCGCCGTATCGCCGTATCGCCGTATCGCCGCCTCGGTGGGATGTCGGGTCGTCGGTGTGGATCTCACGCCTCGGTTCGTCGAGGCCGCTCGTCAGCTGAGCGATCGTGTTGGTCTCGGCGCCCTCACCGACTTTCGAGTCGCTGACGCAGCGAAGCTTGCTATGCCCGCCGACACGTTCGCGTCGGCATCGCTTCTGCACGTCGGCATGAACGTTGCCGACAAGCCGGCTTTGGTGGCTGGCGTGGCCCGAGCTCTGGCCCCGGGCGGCCGGTTCGCCATCTTTGATGTGATGCGAGTGAGCGACGGAGTCCTCTCCTATCCCATGCACTGGGCGACAGACCCGGCAAATAGTCATGTCGAGTCTCCCGAGAACTATCAGCACCACCTAACCCAGGGCGGCTTTACGGTTGAATCGGTTGTTGACCGCACCGAGATGGCAATGACCGCGGCTGCCGCCGAGAATCCTCCGCCGGTACATCTCGGCCATCTGATGGGCCGGGACTTCGGTTCGATGATCGCCAACCTCTTGCCCGCGGTGAAGGCGGGCACGCTGGCACCGATTCAGATTGTCGCTCGTCGCAACGACTAGGCCACCCGGACAGGAAGGACTAGGCAGTGAGCGGGGAACCATCGGCTCGTTCGTTGAAGGCGAAGTCTTCGACTGGCTTACGGCTGAGCTTCGTGAGCTGCTTCGGAGGTTTGCCTAGCGTCAGCATGGCGCACACCGCCTCGTGCGATTCGAGTCGGAGGAACTGCTGCACCTCTGGCTCGGCCGAGCTGAGCATGGTGGTGAGGGCGCCGCCGTAGCCGGCGTTTCGAGCTCCAAGCAGAATGTTGTGGCAGAAAGGATAGATCGATGCGCCGCCGCCGCTCGGCGCAAACCGAGCGTTGTCGAGGATGTCGTACAGAACCGCGTTTGGCAGATCGTCGTCGGTGAACTCGTGAGCCGCGAACGTGGTTCGCATGACATCATTCAGTTCCATCTTGCTGACCTGTCGCTAGCTGACCCGATCGAGCCGAGGCCCGATCGGGCCGACCATTTAATTGATTCCCGTACCCTTGGTGTCGGTACCTGAGCGAAGAACATTGCCGGGACGGTTCTCGGTGAACTCGTCGTTGTGCACGATCTCTTCGCCGTTGCAGAACACGTGGTTGTAACCGTCGGCGCCGCCGTAGAGGCGCCAGGCCCCACCCGGAAGGTCGTAGCGGGCCTCGATCTTCCGCAGCGCAATCTCGTCGGGGTCAATAACGTTGACGTCGGCGTGGAAGCCCTCGGTGAGCTGGCCCCGACTCTGAATGCCGTACATCTGGGCCGGGGCATCGGTGATGTAGTGCACTGCCTGTTCCCAGCTCACGAGGTCACGGTCTTTCACCGCTGACTGCAGCATCGACGTGGTGGCGTTGAAGGTGGTGAGGAGATCGAGGTGGGCGCCGGCATCGGTCCCGCCAACCATGGTGCGTTCATCGGCCCAGATCTCGGTGCGGAGCTTCCAGGTCTCGTCGTCGTCGCCCCGGACCGGTGAGTACAGGCCGGTCTGGAGCTTGTCTTCGACCACGATGTCGCACAGCACATCGAAGGCGGCTCGGCCTTCTTCTTCGGCGATCTCGCCGATCGTGCGTCCGATGTACTGCTGGTTCTCCTCGCTGAACGACTCGCCGACCGTAAGCACATCCCACTTGGCCACGCCGCGCAGCGGGCTCGGACCTTGTGCCAGTTCGGCTAGCTCGCGGCGTTTGTCGGGATCGGCCAGCATCTCGAGCTTCTCATCGGCCGGCAGGGCCATTGGCTCGCGCCATCCGTTTAGGGCATCCAGGACGAAGCCATTTTCGAACGACAGGCGTGCAGTGACAGGACACGGCACGGTGAGGGCGATGACCTCGCCGCCGTTCGCCTTGGCATAGTCGCTTGCGCCGAGGTTGTTCTCCATTACGTCGAGTTGCTTCGGCGAGGTGCTTGCCGCGATCAGGTTCCAGTTGAGCGGGCGGTTGGCAGCGGCCGACATCTTGGCGATCAGTTGGATCCGATCTTCGGAGAAGCGGCCAACGGCGGGAATGAACTCGAGCGACGTGCCGTCGTAGTCGGCGCACACACCGGCAAGCTCGATGAGCTCGTCGGTTGTGCAGTGACGGCTGGGCACGGGCTGGCCGTTAGGGTCGTTGTGGGTGGTGGCCCACGATGAAGAGAAGCCAATGCCGCCTTCCTCGATCGAGGAACGCAGCAGCTGCTTCATTGCCTCGAGCTCTTCCGGCGTTGACTCTTGGCCAACCGAGCGCTCGCCCATCACGAGGCGGCGGATGGCGCTATGGCCCACCATGAACCCGGTGTTGATGGCGAGGGTGCCATCGAGCTGGTCCAGCCATTGGCCGAAGCTGGCCCAGTTCCAGGGCACGCCCTGTTGTAGCGACTCGAGGGGCATGCCCTCGACCCGGCTGAGCATGCGCATGAGGTAATCGCCGTGCTCGGGTGCCATAGGGGCGATGGTGAAGCCGCAGTTGCCACCGATGATGGTGGTGATGCCGTGCAACGGCGAGGGGCTGAGGGTCGTGTCCCAATGCGCCTGGGCGTCGTAGTGGGTGTGAACGTCGATGAACCCGGGGGTAACCATTTTTCCGGTGGCATCGATGGTTCTGGCCGCGTCGGTGTCGATCGAGCCGATGGTGGCGATTTTGCCGTCCTTGATGCCTACGTCAGTTTGTTGACGTGGACCTCCGGTGCCATCGATGACCGTGCCGTTCTTGATCACTACGTCGTACATGTGAGATCCCCTTGGTCGGTGCCCCGAGTCTAGATCCCGCTCGCGGCTGGCAACGAAATTCGATTAGCCGGCGCGGTACGGTCGGGGCGATGTTCAAGTGGGATCAGCTCGACACGATGACTCGGGCAGCCGTTGGGGCGACCGGCGCCATGTTGCTGCTCATCATCATTCCGCCCTTCGGGCTGTTATGCGGCGTGGCCGCCATGGGGCTGGGTGCGGTCGCGTTTAGACAGGCCGGCGCCGACGGCCGGGCTAACCCAACGGCGCAGTGGTGCATGATGATCTCCGGCGTCGTGATCTTCCTGCTTATTGCCGGAAACATTCTTTACGCCCGCAGCTGAACGCAATCAGTCGAACGCGATGATTCCTCGAATGTTCTTTCCGTCGCGCATGTCCTGGTATCCCTCGTTGATTTGGTCGAGGGTGTACCGCTTGGTGATGAGCTCATCGAGCAACAATTGGCCACCCTGGTAAAGGCGGAGCAACTCGGGGATGCGGCTGCGGGGGCTGGCCGAGCCGAAGATGGTGCCTTTCAACTCCTTCTGCATGAGCGTCAACATCGCGAGGTCGAGTTTCACATCGTGCTGATCCATCGGGGCCACAGCGGTGGCAACCACGGTCCCTCCCTTGGAGCAGAGGTCCATCGCCGGTTGGATGAGATCGCCATACAGCACACCGGGTGTGAGGATGACCGCGTCAGCCATTCGGCCCCACGAGAGGTCGTTGACCAGCTGCATGGCGTCAGCCATTGAGGAGGCAGCATGTGTGGCCCCGAACTGCATAGCCTTTTCTTGCTTCCACTCGTTGGGGTCGACGGCGATGATGTGCGCCGCGCCCGCTGCTTTTGCCCCCTGCACGGCGTTCGAGCCAATGCCACCGCAACCAACGACCACGACGGTATCGCCGGCGGTCACTTCGGCCCGGCTCACGGCCGAGCCATAGCCGGTAGCGACGCCACAGCTGACGAGACACACGACATCGAGGGGAAGATCGGGTTCGACCTTGATGATCGAGGCCTCGGCTAAAAGCATGTGTTCAGCGAAGGTGCCCAGCTTCGCCAGCGTGCCGAGATTGCGGCCGTCGCTGGTGTGAGTCCGAAAGGTGCCGTCGGTGACCATGCCGCCGCCGAACGTTCCGCCTCCGAGGTCGCATAGATTCTGCATGCCGTCGGCACAGGGTTTGCATACGCCACACGAGGGAACGAACGAGCAGCTGATGTGGTCACCCGGCTTCACACTGGTTACGCCGGGGCCAACCTCGACGACGACGCCCGACCCTTCATGGCCGCCGATGATGGGGAAGATTGTGCCGCCGGGAATCTGTTCCAGGAGCTCGGGCGGTGGCACCAAGTCTCCCGTCACGAGGTGTTCGTCTGAGTGGCAAAGGCCAGCGAATGAGGTCTTCACCAAGACCTCACCTGCTTTGGGAGAATCGATCTCGATCTCCTCGACGCTCCAATCTTGACCAACCTCATGCAGTATCGCTGCTCGCGTTTTCATAGGTCCCCCTTGATGGATGTGTACGAAAGTTAGTCCCAGGCCTGAAGCACGGGGAGAACCTCTTTGGCGAACAGGCGCATGCTCTTCTCGGCTTCATCCATGGGAATGCCGCCATAGCGGAAGCAGGTGGCGAGTTCGAAGGGGCCGAGTAGCTCACGGCGAGCCTCGAATGTCGCGAGCACCTCGTCGGGCGTTCCGTGGGCTGTTGCTTTCATGAACCCGTCGAGGAAGCCGCTTTCGCCGATCTTGGCGAGGATTTTGGCCGCCTGAGCGTAGGCGTCGTAACCCTCGGTCTCGGCGAAGTGGCTACCGGCGACCTCGTAGTGGTCGAGCACACTGGCCAGGTACAGACCCATGTGCTGGTTGGCCAGTTCCTGCGCTTTCGCTCCGTCGGCGTGGCACATCATGAAGTCGGCGGTCATTGGTGGGGGAGCGTCAACCCCATGGAACTCTTTGAACAGCTCGCGGTATCGAGTGATGGAAGGCATGCGCGCATCCCATGACCGGTCGGCGAACATCACCATGCGGGCGGCCAACCGCGCCGCTGATTCGACGGAATCGTCCGAACTGGCAACGGCGTAAAGGCGGTCGCTGAACGACCGCTCGGGGCGGGGCCGAATCTCGGCCCGCGGTTGTGGGTAGTAGGGACCGTTACCTTCGATGAAGCCAGTCTCGAGGGCTTCTTTCACCATCACCGAGCCCTCGTCGAATCGGCCGCGTGACTCGCTCATCTCAATGCCACGGAAGTTGGCGTACTCGCGTCGAGACAAACCCCGGCCCATACCGAACCGAACGCGCCCGTCGGAGAGGTGATCGAGCATGGCGATCTTCTCGGCCACTTGGAGCGGCTCGTTCCATGGCATGATCACCGCTGCGGTGCCGAGGTCGATGCGGCTGGTAGCGGCGGCCAGGTACGACAACAGCTGGGTGTTGTCAGGGCAGAACGAGTAATCGAAGAAGTGGTGCTCGGCGGGCCAGATCACGTCGAAGCCGAGTTCCTCGGCCAACAGGGCAAGGTGGATCTCGTCCTTGTAGACCTGTCCGTCGGTAATGCCCTCCCAGCCAGAGCTGGCGAAAACAAGCTGCATACCTACATCCATTGATGGACCCCCGAAGTCGACTGAGCGCAAAGCTAACGGCTACAAACGGACCCATGGCAATCGAGAACGCTCCGATCGATGTCGAGGCGGTCGACCTCGCGCTCTCCACCACCCGCGCCGTGCGTCGCCGGCTCGATCTCGGCCGAGACGTCGACAACCAGATCATCCTTGATTGCATCGATGTTGCCGAGCAGGCCCCCAGCGGCGGCAACCAGGGCAGCCGGCGATGGATCATCGTGCGAGATCCAGCGATGAAGGCCCGCCTCGCCGACATCTACCTCGAGGCAGCCGGGAAGTGGATGATCGAGTCTCGGGACAAGATCGCCGGTACTGGACACCCCCAAGAGCAGGTGATGAACTCGGCCGCGTTTCTGGCCGAGAACCTGGCCGACGTCCCGGCCATTGTCATCCCCACCATCATCGGCAAGCATGACGGCAACGGCCGTCCGGGGTTGTTCGACTCGGTCATTCAGTCGGCTTGGAGCTTTTCGGTAGCGTTGCGGGCTCGCGGCCTTGGCTCAGCCTGGACCACCGCCATCTTGAATAAGGAAGACGACATCGCCGAGCTGCTCGGTATCCCCGAAGGCATGACCCAGATCGCCATGTTGCCCGTCGGCTGGACAAAGGGAACAGACTTCAAGATGGCCCCCCGTCTGCCGGCCCGAGAGATCAGCTATTTCGATCGTTACGCCCACACCTGGGAACACGGCCCGAGCGACCCGCCGAAGCACAGTGACGGAGCCGGCACGGTGGTCGAGGTCGATATCAAGGCCAAGCCCGCAGCGGTGTGGCCGTTCGTCTCCGACATCAGCTTTGGCGGCCAGTTCAGCGAAGAGTTCGTGGGAGCAAGCTGGGACGAAGGTCAGGAGCCAGGAACCGGTGCCACCTTCACCGGATCGAACACCCACCCGGCCATTGGCGAATGGGACGTTCCGTGTTTCGTCACAGCTTTTGAGGAAGACCGGGTCTTCGCCTGGTCGACATCTGACCCCGAGAACCCCGGAGCCCGATGGAAGTTCGAGCTGGCCGGTATCGCGGGCGCAACCCGTCTTCGCTACAGCATGATCATTGGACCTGGGCCTTCGGGTATCTCGGCCGCTATCGAGTCGATGCCAGACAAAGAACCGAAGATCCTCAGCCGCAGGCTCGACGAACACCGGGCCAATATGCAGAAGGTTCTTGACGGGATCGTGGCCGCTGTGGCCAGCGCAAAGTGAGAATGGTCCAGGTGACCCTGCCCCATGTGACAGGGCTCGAGGAAGAGATTCGCGTGCCAACAACAAAAGGGAGAGCCAAATGACAACGGCCAAAGAAGTCGTCAAGATCGATGTTGGTGGCGCTTCCGACGCACTGGTGGAGCTGTCGCATCGGATCTGGGGTCACCCCGAGCTGGCGTTCGAAGAGGAGCGAACCTCCGATGCCGCGGCCTCGGCCCTATCGGATGCCGGGTTCGACGTGCAGACCGGCGTCGCCGGTCTTCCTACCGCTTTCTCCGCCAGCTACGGAACGGGCGATCTGACGGTCGGCATTTGCGCCGAACTCGATGCGTTGCCGGGAATCGGCCATGCCTGCGGTCACAACGTCATCGCTGCAGCCGGCGTTGGTGCCGGCATTGGCCTTGCCCGCATCGCCGATGATCTCGGCATCACGGTGCGAGTGTTGGGAACACCGGCCGAGGAGATCGGAGGTGGCAAGATCATCATGCTCGAGCAGGGAGCGTTCGACGGCCTCCACCTGGCGATGATGGTGCATCCCTCACCGGTTGAGGGCGACGACTTTCCGACGCTCGCCATCAGCCAGTGTGACTTTCACTTCCACGGCCGAACTGCTCACGCGTCGGTGTCACCGAACTTGGGAATCAACGCTGCCGACGCCATCACGGTGTCGCAGGTTGGTCTCGGCCTTTTGCGTCAACATCTCGAGCCGGGCGACCAGCTGCACGGCATCGTGGTGAACGGGGGCGAGGCTGCCAACATCGTTCCCGGCGAGGCGACGGCTCGCTATTTTTGGCGGGCACCATCATTGGAGGCTTTGGCCAAACTCGAACCGAGGGTGAAGGCCTGCTTCGAAGCCGGGGCTATGGCCACCGGTGCCACCCTCGACATTGAACCTCTGACGCTGCCCTACTCAGAGTTCGAGGCCGACCCGGAGCTCCGGCAGCTGTATCGCGACAATGCCGAGACGCTGGGACGACGCTTCGGTGATCGACCGACGACCGCAGCCGGCTCCACCGACATGGCCAACATCAGCCTGATGATGCCGACGATTCATCCGATGCTGGGCCTCAATTCGTTTCCGGCAGTGAACCATCAGCCCGAGTTCGCCGACTTCTGTAAGACACCCGTCGCCGACCAGGCAACGATCGAAGGAGCAATCGCCATGGCCTGGACGGTGGTAGATGCGGCCGAGAAAGAATCGACTCGGTCACGTCTTCTGGCCGCCGAGTCCACGACCTACAGCGGCCGTTCCAGCTACCCCTGGAGATTCTGAGCCGCTCAGCTAGCGCCAGGCCTGCACGAGGCGAGTCATCTCCACTGCGACCAGGGCTGCCTCTTCGCCGACGTTGTGGCCGCCCGGTCCTTCGCTGCGGACAAGGGCTTGTTCGTCGTTCTCGACCGTGACAAGACCAAAGGCAATCGGCACGCCTGTGTCGAGCTGGGCACGGAGGACGCCTTCGGCCGCGCCTTCTGAGACCAGCTCGTAGTGAGTGGTCTCGCCTCGGATCACTGCGCCGATGCAAACAACGGCATCGATTCGGCCCGACTCCGCAATGGCCTTCGCCGCCAACGGGATCTCGAGGCAGCCAGGAACCGGTACCTCGGTGATATCGGTGACCCCAAGGTCGGCCAGTCCGCGTTGGACCCCACCAGCGAGTCGCTCGACGATGGTCGTATTCCAACGGGCTCGGACAATGGCAACCCGCAGTCCAGCGCCATCGAGCCCGTCTGGGGTTGTTGCTCGTTCGTCTCCACTAGCCATGGGACCAACGTACTGGCGCGAGGCGAGCTCAACGCCAGGCGAAGACCGGTTGCTCGAGCTCATCGACTCGCACGAGGTCGCCGTCGTAGGCGACGGCCCGGAACTGATACATCACGGCCCCCGTCGGGGCGTGAATGAGATCGCCTCCGACCGGCATCTGCACGACTGGCCGGTCGCTTTCTGGAATCTGGACGAACCGGGGCGAGTCTGGGCGTGTGAGTTCACGAAGCGAAACCCGATGGATGGACGAGACCTCGTCTGGGTTGGCGACCGGTTCGGCATGGCTTCCGCCCCAGAACACGTAGGCCGACATGACATAGCCCGATCGGGTTGGGTAGTCGTCGAGGCGGCCCAGTAGATCGTCTTCATCTAGGTCGAGGCCAATCTCCTCTTGGATCTCGCGCAGGGCAGCTTCGAGCGGCGTCTCGCCGTCGTCGACCCTCCCGCCGGGCAGAGCCCACTGCTTGGCGTGGGCGGAGAGGCGCGAGCCGCGCCGAGTAAGCAAGATGGCTGCCCCGCCAGCGCAGCCATCGACCTTGCCGGTGAAGTCGTAGTCGTCGAAGAGGCCCGGGGCTCCGTCCAGCTCTTTGGCTCGATCGATGTCGGTGGGGTCGACCCCGTGGAGCTCAGCGTCGCTGTCGACCAGCACTACTCCGACGGCTGCGTGACGTCGACCCTCGAGCGGATGCTCACGCAGATCATGGTCGGCCAGGTTGGAGACAATCCGCTTGCGTAACTGTTCATCAAAGACGATGTCGTCGGCCATCGAGCGAGTCTGTCCCGAAAGGCGCCATTGAGGCGAAACACAACCTTCATGAACGACTTTTGTACCCCGGCGTCGGCACCCAGCCGAGTTAGTCCGTTGAGCTCTCAGCCGAGCGGAAGCCGATGCATCGAGGGAGCGTTGTCATTGCTCTCACCCCAATATTCAGGCAGGCGTAGGTAGCCGACCCGAGGAAGCTCCTGCGCCAACGGAAGGCCTTGAAACTCTTTGAGCCGCTGGATGGAGCGAATGTGGGTGAGCTGTTCATAGAACACCATCCACAGCGAGCCCTCGAGGTTGTATCTGATGTATCCAGGTCGATCCGGGTCAGCGCCCGCCCCGCGGGCGAGTGTGGTGATGACGTGCTGCCAGAAGTAGGTTCCGCGGATTGACGTTTCGTCGGCCCGGAGTTCTTCGATGGATCGCTCGCTGACCAGCCGCTCGAGCCAGCCGATACCGGTCTCCATCTTCTCGATGAGGTCGGGTACGTCCCAGTACAGGTCCTCGTCAAGCAGCCGGTCGTACTTCATTTCCGGCCCGAGGTGATGGTGTTTCCACACGATTGGTTCGGGAGCGTTGCCGTCTGGCCAGAGCAGGTGCGAACACCGGCGGTGAGTGAACACAAGTGCATCCCACGCGGTGTGCGAGACCTGCCGCCGGATAGACCACCACATCCACTCCTTCTCTGGACTGGTGTCATCCACATCGAGCTGTGCCTCGGTGAGGCCCGCGACCTCGGTTCTCATCCATTGAACCAGGCGCCCATACGGCGGCATGGCGCCGATTGAAGCATCTTCTGGCATTTCGACGATTTCGTTGCTGACGTAGGCCATGTTCAGTTGGCCTCGCTTGCGAGTTCGGCCCGAACCCGGGGGAGAACCTCATGGGCCAAGCGCTCGAGGTTCGTTGTCATGAAGTCGGGATCGACCCCGGGTGGAAGTCCCGATGATGCAACGTCAGTGACACCGTAGGTACGCGAGAACGACACCAGCTCTGCGACGCATTCGTCGGCGGTACCCATGAACGAGGATTGTGGAATACCTCCCGGCTCACCCCATCCGTAGTCGTCGGGGGTCTCCTTCATGAAATGGGTGTAGACGCTCATGCGGAATCGCTCGGCCTCGCGGAGCATCGGCCAATCTCGCTCGCGGTCGTCGCTTACGTAGAACGAACGAATAATGCCAACGCGATAGTCGGACGGATCACGACCATCGGCTGCCACCGCTG
This sequence comes from Acidimicrobiales bacterium, assembly GCA_047638695.1. Classification (GTDB taxonomy): domain Bacteria; phylum Actinomycetota; class Acidimicrobiia; order Acidimicrobiales; family SZUA-35; genus JAHECQ01. Next base: position 55,681 of record JBLINY010000012.1, read on the forward strand.
CACGGTAGGGGTCCAGTACTTCGCCTTGTTTGCCTTGAGGAAGTAGGTGGGTGCCGAAGCGAGCGGCCCGCTTGGCGCCGGCCTCGCTCATGGCGGCAATCCAGAGGGGCGGGCCTCCTGGCTGCACCGGCTTCGGATGGACCTCGATGTTCTCGAACTGATATCGCTTGCCTTCGAAGCTGAACGGGCCGTCGGCCCACGCCAGGCGAAGGACGTCGATGCCCTCCTCGGTCATCGAGACTCGGTTCTTCAGGGGGACACCGAAGGCCTTGAACTCCTCGGGCACGTAGCCCATCCCAATGCCTAACTCCATGCGACCATTGCTCAGGTGGTCGAGGACTGCCATCTCTTCGGCCAAGCGGATTGGATGGTAGAAGGGCAGCAGCGCGATGTCGGTGGAGATCCGTATGTTCTTGGTGAGAGCGGCGATGGCGCCGGCGACAGGCTGGAAGGCCGGGAGGTAGCCATCCTCTAAGAAGTGATGCTCGGTGAACCACACATGATCAAGTCCGAGCTGATCGGCCAGCACCGCCTGCTCAAGTGTCGCCGCGTACACATCGGTCATCGTCATGGCGCTTCCTGGCACCCGACGACAGTCGTACATCAGGCCAAAGCGGAAAGAGGGAAGCATCCTCGGATCGTAGATGGCCCCGAGCAGCCCGTGCGAGCTGCTCTGCAACCCCGTGATGTCACGTGGGCGATGGTCACCAGGGCCGGCCCCAGGTATCCCAATCGAAGGTCTCGATCCCGGTTTCGTTGAGCCTCCAAATACTGGCTTCGGCCTTTCCGCCGACGATGTCGAGATAGCCAATGGTGCCGTACTGCACATTGAGGTTGTGGGGGTAGGTGGGGGAGCCCGGATTGACGCAGAGGATGCCGTCGATCTCGGCGATGTGCTCAACGTGGGTGTCGCCGTGAACAATTACGTCGGGGTTGCGTTCTCGGTCGGGGTAGAGGCGATCGAGGGCACGCAGCACGGTGAAGTTCGGGTGCATCTCGGGGATCGGAACGGCGTGGGTGAGGGCGACGAGTACACCATCGAAGTCGATCATCCAATGCTCTTTGAGGCTGGAATGGTCGGGTTGCACATCTCGCCCTGACGAGCCGTCGTCGCCGTTTCCTCGCGCGCCCCAAACCGGTGCTCGGGTCGCTAGTTCTTCGATGACCGCGAGGTCGTAAATATCGCCAGCGTGCAGAATGCCATCGCAATCGTTGAACTGGTCGTAGACATGGGGCCAGAGTTCGGGCATGGCCTCGGGAATATGGGTGTCAGAGATCAGGCCGATGCGCACCGGACTCAGGCCCCGCTCGGGTCGACCAGAACCTTCAGCGCCGTCTGTTCTTTGTTGGCCATTGCCTCGATGGTCGCCGGCAGGTCGTCGAGGGTGATTGTGGCCTCGTGGAGCGCATCGGCCTTCAGCCGACCTCCCATGATGAGGCTGCCCACGCGGGTTGCCTCGGCAATGGTGAAAACGAGTGAGGTGGTGATTGTTATTTCCTTCGTCATCCACCGATTCGTGCGAACTTCGGTCGGCGCTCCGGAGACGCCGACCATGCACACGGAACCACCGCGGCGCACCAGGTTGATCGATGCCTCGAGGGTCTGGGGAACACCAGCGGCATCGAAGGCAACGTCGGCACCGAGCCCGCTTGTTAGCTGGCGAACCTGTTGGCGAGTATCGGGTCCACCATCGAGCAACACGTCGGCTCCCAACTCACCGGCCCGCTCCCTCCGCCGCTCGTCGGGTTCGACAACAATGAGTAGCCCGGCTCCAGCCAACTTGGCGCACTGAGCTGTGAGCTGGCCAATCGGGCCAGCCCCAACAACTACCACCACATCGCCGGGGCGCTGCAAGCTCTGGCGAACGGCGTGGAAGGCCACCGCGGTTGGTTCGACCAGGGCTCCCTGCACCGGTGTGATGCCCTGAGGCATCTTGGCCAGACGAGATGCCTCGAGACCGATCAGCGGGGCGAAGCCGCCGTTCGGTGAGCGGTCGTCGTCAAGGCCTGTGTAGTTGCGCTGCGCCGGGCGGCAGTATTGGGGATGGCCGGCGACGCAGTAGTGGCACGCTCCACAACCGGCGGAGATACCCGCCATGACGACATCGCCTTCCTCGACCCCTACGGCGTCCTTGCCGACCGCAACGACTTCGCCGAACCACTCGTGGCCACAGAGCTGTGGCGAGTAGTCCCAGCCCTCGACGTAGGCATGGATGTCGCTGCCGCAGATGCCGCACATCTTTACCTCGACGACAACGCCAGCAGGGCGAGGTTCGGGTTCGGGAACATCGATGAGTTCAAACTGACGGAGACCGGTGATGAGTCCTGCACGCATGGGCGCCGACACTAGGCGAGGCATCGCCGACAGCACAGGTCGACGTCCCGTTGCCGCTACCGAGTCTTCGCCCGGGTCATTTGTTGGAAGAGGTCGCTCGCCTCGAAATCCGACCTCGGCATCGGGCGGCCGTAGTAGTAGCCCTGAGCCCGAGTGCAGCCCATCCCGAGCAAGCTTTTGCCCTGCTCAATGGTTTCGACGCCTTCGGCAACAAGGTCGAGTCCCAGTGCGTTGGCCAGGCTGATAATTGACTTCACGATGGCGATGTCGTTGCTGTCGGTTGGGAGACCATCGACGAAGCTCCGGTCGATCTTCAGAATGTCCACCGGGAAAAGTTTCAGATAGGACAGCGACGAGTAGCCGGTTCCAAAGTCGTCCACTGCCAGTGTCGGCCCAAGGTCGCGCAGTTCTTGGAGAACCTTCAGTGACGCTTCGGCATCAGCCATCAGCACGCTCTCGGTGATCTCGAGGCACAGGCCCGCTGGGTCCGCCCCGGTTGCTTCGAGCGCAGCGACGACGCGGTCGACGATGTCTCGCTCGGTTAGTTGGTGGGCCGACAGGTTCACCCGCACGGTCAACCCGGCCGTGGCCGGGTTGCTTTGCCACTCATGCAGAACGGTGCACGCTTCGTGCATGACGAAGTCGCCGATCTCGGAGATTACGCCACAGTCTTCGGCGATCGAGATGAACTCGCCAGCCGCCAGCAATCCTCGGTCTGGGTGGAACCAACGCACCAAGGCTTCTCCGCCCAGCAACGCGCCGGTCGCGAGGTCTACTTCGGCCTGGAAGAAGGGTTCGAGCTGGTTGTTCAGCAACGCTCGTCGAAGCTCGGCTTCGGTTCGGATGCGTTCGCCGGGAAGGTACTCAACGTCCGGCGAGAAGACTGCGGCCCGATTGCGGCCAGCCTCCTTGGCCTGGTACATCGCCGCGTCGGCACGCGAGATCGCCAGTTCGACATCGTCACTGTCGAGAAAGGCGATACCCATGCTCACCGAGACGTAGAGCTCGTGTTCGTCGATGGTGAACGGAGGCACGAGGCTCGCCCGGATGCGTTCGCTGACGCCCAGAGCCTGTTCTACGTCGATTGGTCCATCGACCACGATGACGAACTCATCCCCGCCAAAGCGAGCGACCATGTTGCCCGATCGGACCGATTGGACGAGTCGCTCGGCGACCTGCTTGATCAGCTTGTCGCCGACGCCATGCCCGAGCGAATCGTTCACGACCTTGAATCGATCAACATCGAGGAATATCACTGCCGGCCGCTCAGCGTCCTGCCAGCTGAGCATCTGCTCGAGGTGGTCGTTGAGCGCTGTGCGGTTGGCTAGACCGGTGAGCGGGTCGTGGTGGGCCTGGTGCAGCAACTGAGCTTGTGTGGCCCGTCTCGCGCTGTCATCGACGGCCACCATGATGACGCCATCGTTTTCGTTGGCATCGTTCGTTTGTGGCACGGCTGCGACTCGCAGCCAATGGGCGCCTTCATGTCCGCGCGGCGCCCAGTCGAAGTGGCGCGGTCGGCCCGAGGCCATTACTCGGCGGACCTCCATTGCCAGCTGGTTGGCTGCCTCCGGGGGCAGGTTGTCAACGTTCGTTCCGACCAGCTCATGGCGCGTCCATCCGACCTTGGTCACCGAGGGAGAGGCGTAGGTGATGTTCAGAGCCTCGTCGATCATCATGGTGATCGCCGGCGAGTTCTCGACCAGGTCGCGGAAACGTTGCTGTGAGGCCTCTAAGGCCTTTTCGCGGTGGTCGGCCGAAGTCAGGTCCTCGACGTGAGAGAGAATGAGCAGCTCATCTTTCGAGAGGCCGCCGACTCGCTTGGCATTCACTCGTCCAAGGGCTGTCGAACCGTCCTTGCGAGTGAACTCCATGCGATCCACGGTGAAGGTGCCGAGTTCGTCGACGGTGCGCGGGATGTTGTCTGCCACCGAGGCATCGCTGTTGGACACAACGCCTGTCGAGGCGACCCCGATCATCTCGGCTGGAGAGTCGTATCCGAGGAAGTCGGCGTACGCCTGGTTGGCGGCGAGCAAGGTTGAGTCGTTGGACCGAACGCTGATGCCGACCGGTGCATCATCGAACGCCACATCCAGGTAGATCTGAGCTTCGATGCGGGCGTAGAGGCCGGCCAGAAGTGAGCTGATGGCGCCAAGCGTTTGCGCTTCTCGGTCAGACCAGGTGCGGTCGGACGAGGCTGAGAGCGCGAGAACGTCGGGGGATTGCCCCGTTCGGGCGACCGGGACGAGAGCAAGCGAGCCCATGTCGGGGTCATGCATCACGGTCCAGCGGTCGATGGTCGCTCCGATGTCGACCAGGCGTTGCATGGTCTGCGCTTCGTCTTCGAGCGGGAGGTCGCTCCACAATTCGTGTCGTCGAAGCGTCGCTGCTGCGTGCGGTTTTTCTGTCAGGCTCACCAACCGACACCCGAACTGTTCGCCGATCGACTGCAGGGCGGCCCTGGTTGCCTCCGCCACCGATGCGGGTGTCACATCGATGAACCGGGCCGAGGTGCTGGCGACCAGATCGTCCAGCAGTCGTTGCTTGTCGAGGTCGAAACGGTCGGTGACATCCTCGAGGTAGCCGAGAAGGAAAATGACCTCCCCGTCTGCCGAGCGGAGCGGATGGAACGTGGCGTCAGCGAACACGCTGGTGCCGTCGGGACGCTCATAGCGAATGTTTTTCTGCGGGGCCATCGGCTGGCGGGGGTCGATGAGACCGGTCTCAACCGTTTCCAGCCTGGTCTTTTCGACGGTTTGCAGTACGTCGCTGATATTGCTGCCCCTTAGCTGCGAGAGCCGTCGACCGGTGAAGGATTCGTACGCCTCGTTGGCCCAGACCAGCCGCAACTCGCTGTCCCGGAGGGCGATTGGAAGCGGCGCACCCACGAGGGCCGATGTGGCCCAGTGGAGTGCCTCGGGGCGCGCAAGCATCTCGCCCAACATGGGATCGAGATCGGGTTGCGAAACAACCGCCGAATGAGTGCTCCTCGCCACATCTTCATTCTCGGCCGGATGGTTCTGGGAATAAGGCACTAGTCCCTGAGTCGCCGCCGTGGGGTTCCAACGGCCGGCTTGTTTGGCCGTCGTGACCTGGGCGTTCGCCGTCCGGGTAACGTTTGCGATTCATGACGCATCTCCTTGACTTCTCGGGCCTTACCGTCGTCGTTACTGGGGCCGCTTCGGGGATGGGTCGTGAAACGGTTCGGCTTCTTCTCGATGCCGGGGCATCGATCCATACGGTCGATATCGATCCGGTTGAGGCCACGGTGGCGGGGACACATGCGTGCGATCTCGCTGAGCCTTCCTCGGTCGATCAGCTTGTCGAGGCACTGCCAAGCAAGATTGATGTGCTCATGAATTGCGCCGGGGTTCCCAACGGGGGTCGGTTCACTCCCGAGATGGTGATGCGAGTGAACTGGCTTGGGCTCCGCCGGCTCACCGAGAGCGTGCTGCCCCGTATGGGTCCACGGGGCGCGGTGGTACATATTGCGTCGACCGCTGGTCGAGCATGGCCAGAACGCCTTGCCGCCCATCAACAGCTGATGGCTGCGGAGAGTTTCGACGCCGGACTGGCCTGGGTTCTCAACCACCCAGACATGGTCGGCGACGGCTATGCCTTTTCGAAGGAAGCCGTGCAGTTCTACACACTGTGGCGCTCTGTCCAGTTGTTGCCAACCGGCATCAGGATGAACAGCGTGTGTCCCGGCATCACCGATACCGGCATCATCAGCGACTTCCGCAAAGGCATGGGTGACGACGTAATCGACTCTGCCGAGGCAATCGCCGGAAGAATGGCGCAGCCCAGTGAAATGGCGCCGGCGATGCTGTTCCTGGCCGACTACGAATCGTCGAGCTACATCAATGGGATCAACCTCAACGTCGATCGCGGAACAGGCGCAGCGCGTCTCTCGGAGCAGATCGATCCTGCGGCTATTTGGGGATCGCAGCCGCAGTAGCGGCGGCACGGCCCGCATCTCGTACATTGCCATCAGTCGTGGCCAGCGCTGCGAAATCGGGAATCGGCCTGGCCATCGCGGCATCGGCGGTGAAGACCGTCTCGAGCGCAGCAGCGATGCTGAGCGTGCGATGGTCGCCGTACATCGGGCCGACCACCTGGAGGCCAAACGGAAGACCAAAGGAGTCGAGGCCGCACGGGAGGGCAGTCACTGGGTGACCAATCACGGTGATCGACGCGGTCAGGGCTAGCCATGCCATGTAATTGTCGATGGGAGCGCCGTCTACTTCGCGCGGATACAGGTCGTTCCACAGGAACGGAGACACACTGACACCGGGACACAGGATGACATCGAACTGCTCATAGAGGGTCTGGAACGCTTGGAAGAGATCGATCTGTAACCGTCGGGCTTTGCCGATGTCTTCGACCGGAGTTTGGAGCGCTGTGTTGTACGAGGCCCGAATGTTGGGGTTGAAACCCTCGTCCCAGTGCTCGACATCGCGGTGGTATTGGGCGACGAAGACATCGCTGCGGATTCGCCAGTCGACCTCAGCGGCGGCCGTGAGATCGACGGGTGCCGGTTCAAGCCGACCCACCAGGGGAGCGATGCGCTCGAGTCGGTCGCGGAAGGTGTGCCGTATCGATTCCGACACCAGGACGCCACCGAGGTCTTCGGTGAATCCGACGCGAAGCTCCTTGAGGTCGACATCTTCGAGCTGGGCCAGAGCGGGTGCATCGAGCGGAAAGGCCATTGGATCGCGGAACCCCGAGGGGTCTGGTTGGCGGCCAGCGACGACCGAAAGCAACAGTGCGGTGTCGGCGACCGTACGACCCATAGGCCCCTGCACCGAATAGAAGGTTTGGGTGATGCTGCGAGCTTCGTGTGGCACTACGCCGGGGCTTGATCGGTGGCCGACGACCCCGCAATAGCAGGCCGGAATCCGCAGGCTGCCGCCGTGGTCGCTTCCCGTTGCTAGCGGCGCCATCTCGGTGGCGAGCGCCACGGCGGATCCACCCGATGAGCCACCACACGTTCGGTCGACGTCGAAAGGGTTGCCGGTTGCGCCGAACAGCCGGTTGAGTGTGTTGGCGCCGATCGAGTACTCGGGGATGTTCGTCTTGCCGATAACGATGCCGCCGGCGGCACGAACCTTGGCCACGATGCCTGCATCTTCGGCAGGGACGTTGTCGGCCATGGCCACGCTGCCAAATGTTGTGGTGATGCCCTCCGTGGGCTGCAGGTCTTTGATTGCCACGGGCAAACCGTGCAGCGGACCGAGCTCGTCCCCTCGGGAAACGGCAGTCTCGGCGTCGGCTGCTTCGGCTCGGGCTCGCTCATCGGCCCGGGTGACCATGGCGTTTACGGCCGGGTCGATGCGATCGGTTTGAGCCAGACAGGACTCGAGGAGCTCGACAGGTGAGAGCTGCCCGGCTCCGATAAGCGAACGGGCCTCGACGGCAGATAGCTGATGTGGCTCTGGCATGGCGCCCGACCCTACTTCTCCTGTTGCGGCTGAAGGAGGCCGACGATCTCGGCTGCGATGTGGTGTGGCGGGCGGCCATCAGTTTCGACTCGACGGAACCGGGCATATCCCGCTGCCCGTTCAGCCAGAAGGTTCCGGACCCGGGCTTGTGGATCGTCGCCGGCCAGAAGCGGTCGGGTTGGGCCATCGTGATCGGCAAGGACTCGTCGAAGGATCTCGTCGAGAGAGGCGTGAAGACAGAACACGTCCCCGGTTGTTTCGAGCGCGCGAGCGTTGCCGTCGTCGAGCATCAGCCGCCCGCCGGTAGAGATGACGAGGTCGCTCTGCCCGGCCAGCTCGGCCGCCACGTCAGACTCATAGCGGCGGAATCCCGCCTCGCCCTGGCGCTCGAAGATCTCAGGGATGGGCCCGTGGCGTTCGATGATGATCTGGTCGGTGTCTATGAAGCGGTGGCCCAGCAACCCTGCCACGGCGCGGCCGACGGTGGTCTTGCCGGTTCCCATGAAACCGGTGAGGATCACGTTGCGGCCCATCAGCACCATTCTATTCTCTGGACGTGGCGCGCCAGATCTTGATGCTCAACGGTCCCAATTTGAATCTGCTCGGAACCCGGGAGCCCGACGTGTATGGCACCGAGACCCTGGCTGACATCGTGGCCGCCCTACGCTCTCATGCCGCGGCCAGCGACGCCGAGCTACGCGACGTTCAATCGAACGCCGAGGGCGCGTTGATCGACGCGCTCCACGAGGCCAAAAGCTGGGCCGACGGTGTCGTTTTCAACCCCGGGGCCTATACCCACTACAGCATCGCGCTGCGCGACGCGGTGTCATCGATCGAGCTGCCGGTTGTCGAAGCCCACCTCTCGAACATTCACGCTCGCGAGGAGTTCCGGCATCACTCGGTGCTTTCAGCCGTTTGTCTCGGTGTGGTGGCCGGATTCGGCCGCGACAGCTATTTCCTTGCCCTCGACGGGCTGCTGCGCCACCTCGACCGAGCCTGATGCTCCCCCCCTCGTAGTCCGCCCCTCCGAGCACACGCCCGATCGGTTTAGCCGCGGATCTCGGCAAGGATGCCGGCCAAGATGGTGTGCTCGTCTGGGTTGGTGACCGCGGTCGAGAACTCGATGCGATCAATGAGACCTTCGTAGCGGTCGACCAGCTGCGACCCAATGGTGTCGAAGGTGCCGATGGTGGCGACGGTGTGCAGCATGTCGTCGTCGACAACCTTGACGAGATCGTCCCACTTCTGAGCTTTCGAGAGCTTCGCCGCCTCATCAGCCCGGTCGCCCCAATCATGGCTCTCCCACGCTCGGCGATAGGCGGGGGTCGAGAGGTAGAACGCGGCACGAGCTCGAACGGTCTCGGCCACCTTGGCCAGAGTCTCCTCGTCGGGGGCCGAACCGACCAACGGCTTGAGGCAGATGTCGACGTCGCTGAGTGTCTTCCCAGAGCGCGCTGCCCCACGAGCAACCGCGGGTCGAACCTCCTCATCGATGAACTTGGGCGTGCACACCGGGTGAAGGCGAACTCCATCGGCGACTTCGCCCGCTACCGCACACATATTCGGCCCGATCGCGGCGATCGTGATTGGGATCCGCGGATGATCTATTGGCCCCGGGTCGAACAGCGGAACCATCAGATTGATGTTGTAGTGCTCGCTCTCGAAGTTGAGGTCTGCTCCCGTCTGCCAGTTGTCCCAGACCGCGCGCATAGCCAGCACGTAGTCGCGCATCCAAGGTGCGGGGGCATGCCACTCCATGCCGTATCGGCGGCGGACATGACCTCGGACCTGTGAACCGAGCCCCAGTGAGAACCGGCCCTTTGACAGCTTCTGCAGCGACCAAGCCGACATGGCGGTGATGGTGGGACTTCGGGGGAAGGCCATGGCCACCGATGTGCCGAGTCCCAACCTTGATGTTGTCGTCGCTCCGAGCGCCAGGAGTTGGTACGGATCGTCTTTGGTTTCCTCGACCAAGACGGCGTCATAGCCGAGCGATTCGACGACGGCAGCGCCGGCTGCGAACTCGCCGATATCGAGCTGGACATCGGGGGCGCGAAGCCCGGGGTCGAGCTTGCCGAGCGGGAGGAGGGTCTCTAGTTTCACCGGGGTGATCGTGGCCTAGCACCCGCACCAGTTCAACTCGCGCCGGGGCGGGGTGGGCAGACGTCACATGTGACCCCCGACCCCGCTGTTGCCATCGGGATGGAGCGGATATGTCCGAGAATACGAGGGTGATGAGTTCACCCTTACAGAAGCGACTGGTAGTGGTGGCGAAGACCATCGGTATGAGCCGCCACACTGCGCTGCCGGCGCTGCGTCGGGTCGCGAGCTCGTCAGCTGCGTCGTTCACAAGGCGGCTCGTGTCGCGAGTGCTCGGGGCAAGCCTTATCGGCATTGCTGTTGCGTTGTTTGTGAACGGGAATCTGGGTTTGCCGCCCTACGACGTGATGTCGTCGGCTCTGAGTCAGCGACTTGGTATCACGCTCGGTCAGTCGGGCTGGGCGATGGCTGCCGTGCTGTTCGTGATCGCGGCTGTGCTTGGTCACAGGCCAAGTGCGTGGGGTCTGGGCTACATCTTCGCCATCGGCCTTGCCATCGATGCGGCCAGTGGGCTCCTGACCGAACCGGACACCATGGCCGGTCGGTGGCTGTTTGTCATCGCTGCGGTGGTTCTGCTCACCGGCGGCATCATTCTCGGTGGCTCGTTCGGACCGGCCGCGGTGCGATCGCGTTCCGCTCAGATGAGGCGCCGGGCCACGACGACGTCGACCTGACGACGAAACTCGAAACCCATCGTTTCGTAAAGATGACGAGCGTTGGTGTTGTTGTGGCGGGTATGCAGCATTGCTTCTCGCTCGGCGGCGCGTGTGTGGTTGACCACGTGGTGTGTGAGGGCGCCGCCGTAGCCCTGTTTCTGGGCATTCGGGTGCGTGCACACCGCTGAAACCTCGGTGTAGCCGGTCGGACAGAAGCGCTGGCCAGCCATGGCGACGAGCTGGTTGCCGTGGAAGATCCCGAAGTAGCCACCCATCTCGATGGTGCCTGCTTTGAACGGCCCGGGCTGTGCCAGAGCGGTGAGCTCGACCATGGCACCGACGTGGCTACTTCCGAGCGGCACGATCTTTGCTGGTGCTTCGCTCTGGCGCATTTTTCCGGCAACCAGTTGGTCGGTTTGCTCGTGGAAGAGCACCTCCCACCCTTCGGTCGGCAGCTCGACGTCGGCCTGAAAGACCCCGAAGATGCCGCCAGGTCGAGTGATGGCAGCCGCCGCATCCCATCCCGCCGCGTCTGGTATATCAAGTGCTCCGAAGAGTCCGACGTCTTTGCGGTATTTGGCCGCCCGTCGGCTGGCATCGAAGGTGGCAAGATGCTGGTGATCGCCCGTTAGCGACGACCACGGTGCTCGGTCGAGCGGATTGATGTTGAGTTGCGAGTCAGCGTCGGCCACCAGCAAACGCTAGCGCCCGTCCCGTCGTGCATTGCTCCAATAGCTTGAGGCAGTCGAAGTGGTTAGCGTCGCCACCATGACCAGCGTTGCCGTCACAAGTCGCCTTTTTTCTTTGCTCCCCCAAATGGAAGCGGAGCTACTCGCCGTCTACCCCGAAGCCAAGATCGCTCGGGGTGGGTTCCGCACCGAAGATGATCTGATTGAGTTTCTGCGGGGCTATGAGGTGGCCGTGATCGGCATCGAGAAGTTCACTGCTCGGGTTCTGGAGAGCTTGCCCGAGCTGAAAGTGGTTGCCTGCTGCTCGGCCGGTGTCGACCACCTCGATCCGACGCTCTTGAAACAGCATGATGTTGCGATGGGCTGGATCCCTGGTGTGAACAAGCACGCCGTGTCCGAGTTGGCGCTTTGCCTGATGCTCGACCTGATGCGCAACGCCAACTGGGCCAATGTCGAAATGCGAGCCGGTCGTTGGAGCCCGCCGCCACGAGGTCGACTTCTGCGTGGCGCCACAGTCGGCGTGCACGGCTGCGGCAACATCGGCAAGGAGACGGTGAAGCTTCTCCAGCCGTTCGGGGTCGAAATTCTGGCTTGTGATCGCGAGGACCATCCCGAGTTCTATGAGCAGTACGGCGTCACCCGGGTATCGGCAGAAGAGCTTTGGGCTCGTAGCGAGGTGCTCACTATCCACCTGCCCCGCAACTCGACGACCATTGGTTTGTACTCCGCTGATGTGCTTGACCAGCTCCGCTCCGGAGTGTTTCTGGTGAACACTGCTCGCGGCAGCATCGTGGATGAAGCGGCACTCACCGAACGCCTCGCCGACGGACGCATCGCTGGCGCCGGCTTCGACGTGTTCCACGACGAACCAGTCGACAACCCCGAGCTCATCAACTCGCCCGACTTCGTGGGTCTGCCCCACATGGGTGCCAGTGCCCGTGAGTCATGGGTTGCCATGGCCCAAGCGGGCATGCGCGGCATCAC
>JBLINY010000013.1:0-66864 GCA_047638695.1 Acidimicrobiales bacterium
CCCGCACCATCGGACTCGAGCTAGCCGACCAACTGACCGAGGTCGGGGCCTGGCCCCTCGATGGGCCGTCCGATCTGTACGTCCAAGTTGGCGGGGGCGCGTTCGCTACTGCGGTGATGGACGGCATTGATCTCGCAGCCGACGACCCAGCGACCACCTGGGAGCCACCCCGACTTCACCCTGTGCAGCCTCAGCGGGCCCACCCCTACGTCGGGGCATGGGAGCGCATCCTCCCGCGACTGCTTCGCCAGGTCGCTGATCCAGCGAACGTTGATCGCCCCGCTGATCTCGGCCGGGCGCTCCAGGCAGCCGCAAGACAGGGCGAGTTCGACCAGTTCGTTGCCGATGCCGACGATGTCATGCTGCCGTGGCCAACGACACCGACCAGTGTCGCCACCGGCATTCTCGACGACGTCACCTACGATTGGCGACCGCTGATGCTCCACCAGCTCCGCAGCGGCGGATGGCCACTTTTGCCTTCGGAGGCCGATCTCTCTGCAGCTACCAGCTTGGCAGCAGGCCAGGTCACCCCACCACCGGACGCGACCGGAGCTGCTGGTTTGGCCGGGGCGTTAATCGATGACGAGGCGATCGACAGCAAACTTGCGGTGATCATCCTCTCCGGAGTCGACAGGGCGTGGGAATATCAGCAACGGTGAAACCGGGCTGGGAACGTCATCGCATCAGATTCATTGCTGCCCTCACGGCGGTCGTGATCACAAGCGCTGCTGGTCCCTCACCGATACGAGCGACCCCGGACGACGTCGCTCCGGCCATACTCACCCCGGGACGTCTCGTCATCGACTATGCCGACGCTGGTCCATTCGTTAGCGGCCCAGTCGTTAGTGACAGGGCTGAGCAAATAGCGGTGGAAGAGTTTCGGTCCGGGCTCCGGCCTGAAACGCGACCCACTCCGGGGAAGCAGACGCAGGTCGGCGGATTCACGGCTTGCTACGACGGTGATGTCCCGGCCGCTGTCAGGCAAACGATCGATCAATCACTACAGGCGTGGTCGACAGCGCTTCTGCTTGGCAGAAGTTCCATCGAGGTCGATGTGTTCTGGATCCCGTTCTCGTCGCCCAACACGCTCGCCGCCAGCGGACCCACCTTGTTCGTCCAAGATGCCTCGCTACCAAATCCGGGCGCCCGGTATCCGGTCGCGCTGGCGAACCGGCTCACCGATCGCGACTTCGCGCCTCGGTCCCGCTGCGATCTGAGCGCTGCTGGTGAGATCGTCCTTTACCTGAACAGCACGGTAGGTGGTGACGGTGCGGCATGGCACATCGATTCGACCCAACCGCTCGGACCCGATCAGCACGACCTTTCCACTGTGGCACTGCACGAGTTGGCCCACGGGCTCGGCTTCGTTAGTTCCGCAGCCGTCACCAACTCGGGCGCCACCCAATGGCCAGGCGACGGTGGCGCTCCTTACATTTACGACACCTTCTTCTCTCGGTGCAATGCCGGCTCGTCGTGCCATTCGGATATCGCTACGTCGGTCGCTGTCGCCAGCGGCGCCTCGGTCAATGGCGATGACCTCTGGTTCGAAACCCCCCACGCCCCTCTGCTTCGGCTCTACGCCCCGACAACGTGGAACAACGGCAGCTCGCTCTCGCACCTCGACGAGGCCTACTACGGACCAACGACGCCATTCGCCTTGATGTCGCCCTTCGTCGGAAACGGGGAGTCGCAGCGCACCATCGACAACGCGGTCCTCACCGTGATGCAGACCATGGGCTGGCCGATCTCCGACCCTCCGGCTCAGCCAGGGAAGCCGCAGGTCCAAGCGGCGAACGCATCGGCTCAGCTGGTCTTCGACCTTCCTGACCTCACGGTCGGCGTACCGCCAGAATCCTACGAACTGGACATCTTCCGCAACGGCGTTCTCGAGCAGAGAGCGCAGATTCCCGGCCGTTCGATCAACCTCACGGGCTTACAGAACGGGTCAGAGTACGTCTTCGTTGCCATCGCCCACACAGCCGGAGGATCCCAGATCTCCCCGCCGTCAGACCCGGTGACACCTCTTGAACTTCCACCGTTCAGCACAGCCGAGGCCCTCAGCGAGCAACTATTCGAGACCTTCAACGGCCGACCACCAACGGCCGCCGAACTGGCCACTTGGTCTGCCCACATCCGAGCCTCAGACGATTTGAACGGCATCATCGTCGACTTCTCCCGTCTGGCTGGTGGCGAACAACAACGTCGCATCACCCGCCTGTACCTCGGCTTCTTCGGTCGGCACCCCGATGATGAGGGTTTGGCCTTCTGGATCGAACGAGGCAGAGCGGGCGAATCGCTCGAGCGGATTGCTTTGCAATTCGCCAGAGCCACAGAATTCGAGCAGGGGAGCACGGTGAGCGATGAAAAGTTTGTCACCGCCACCTATCAACGCGTACTCAACCGATCGCCGGACGAGGCTGGCCTCGCCTACTGGGTCGGGCGACTACAGCGGGACCTCGACCGTGGCCGCGTCCTCTTACTGTTCTCAGAATCGCTCGAGCACCGTACCGAAGCGGGTCCGACCTCAGAGGTTCTCATCACGTTCTGGACGTTGTTGGGCCGACAACCCAGTTCGGCCGACTTCGCTCGCTGGACACCGGTAGCCGCCGCCGAGGGAGCCCGACCGCTGATCGATGCCATCATTGGATCGACAGAGTTCAAGCCACGCTGACGGTCTCTATCGAGTCACGGTTTCTATCGAACGCGATCAGGAGGCCAGCGGCCGGCCAAACAACTTGTGTTCGGTCCACGTCGCCAAGAACGACTCAGCCTGGTAGCACGCACCGAGCAACGGCCCATCGGCGTGAGACCCGACATCGGAGAGAAGAGCCGTGATGCGATCGGCGATGTCGCTCGCAACCTTGGCTTCATCGCCGTCGAGATAGCCGGCCAGCAGGCCACCGCCGGCAGATACGAAATCGGGAAGCACGGCAACATCGGCCTTGCGAAGAGCAGCGAATGCCTTGGCCGTCACCGGAATCTGGCCCCACGGCACGATCACTTTGGCTTTCACAAACGGGCTTCCCTCGTGACTCAGGGTGCCGGCTTTCGAACCAGCAATGATGGCATCGGCCTTGGCTCCCCAGATCATCCAGGGCTTTTCTTTGAGACCGTCGACTTCGACAACGGTGGCGCCAGCCGCCGTCACTGCTTCGGCCACCGCTTTTGGAACAGCGCCGGCCCCTTCGATGGCAACCGATCGGCCATCGAGCCCATCGAGGGCCCATGAGGTGGCTGCGACAACTCCGGCAGTTACCGCAGCAACCGATCCGCCGGCTGGGTTGCGGTCGGCTGCACTGGTCAGGGGAGCGAGCGCAGCAGGATTGACACCCTTGGCTGGGTCGAGGTGCAGTTCGCCAGCGGCCACGGCCGACTTCAGTTCTTCGGCAAAGGCTGCAATGGCGGCATCAACGGCGTCTCCCTCAGCATTAATGCCTGCTGAAGCGCCGCTTCGCTGCATCTCGAACGCTGCGAACGTGTAGCTGGCGCTGCGGGCGAGATCCTCCGCTCCGCCCTGCAGAATTTTGCGGGCGGAGCGGACGATGCCCGTTGCGGGGGCATCAGGGATATCGACGACAACGAAGGCATCGGTGGACGAGAGCTTTTTGAGAACCACGGCGGGCAGTCTGCCACGCCGGGAATCGACCTCAAAGCCAATGTGGCCAGATGCGACCAGACCTAGACGAAGGCGCTGGCGAATACCAGGCTGACGATGGTCATCACCTTGAGCAAGATGTTCATGGCAGGACCACTGGTGTCCTTGAACGGGTCACCCACGGTGTCACCAACGACAGCCGCTTTGTGGTTCTCGGAGCCCTTGCCACCGTGGGCTCCGGCTTCGATGTACTTCTTGGCGTTGTCCCAAGCGCCGCCTGCATTCGCCATGAAGATGGCCAGTGCGAACCCGGTTACCAGCGCACCGGCAAGAAGACCGCCGAGAGCATCGACATCGACGAAGCCAACCACAAGAGGAACCACAACGGCGAGCGCACCCGGAATGATCATTTCCTTCAACGAAGCGGTGGTCGAGATGGCAACACATCGAGCCGAATCGGGCTTCACGCCCGGCTTGCCTTCACGCAGGCCGGGAATCTCGGCGAACTGGCGGCGAACTTCGACGATCATGGCCTGAGCCGCTCGGCCAACCGCATCGATGGTGAGAGCAGCAAAGAGGAACGGAAGCATGGCTCCCAGGAAGAGACCGACGAAGACGTCGACGTTGCCGATGTCGAGGTCGAGCACGACGTCGCCGTCTGAGGCCCGCTCAACGGCGAACTCGAAGCTCTTGAACAATGCGAGTGCAGTGAGTGCGGCCGAGCCAACAGCGAAGCCCTTGGCCACCGCCGCGGTTGTGTTGCCGAGCGAGTCGAGGGCGTCGGTGACTTCACGCACCGACGGGTCGAGCTCGGCCATCTCGGCGATGCCACCTGCGTTGTCGGCGATTGGTCCGTAGGCGTCGACTGAAACAACCACACCGGTGGTGGCCAGCATACCGATGGCTGCCACGGCGATTCCGTAGATTCCGCCGTCAAGATCGCCAATGCTGTCGAACGCCATCTCGCCGCCGTAGAAGGCGACCCCGATGCCGATAACGATGAGGATCACCGATGTGGCGACCGAGATCATTCCGGCCGAGATACCACCGAGAATGGTGGTTGCGGGGCCGGTTTCGGTCTGCTGGGCGATCTTCTTCACGGGACCGAAATGGTCGGACGTGTAGTACTCAGCGGTCTTTCCGAGGGCCCAGCCAACGATCAGACCGCCAATGACGCTGATTGCGAGGCCGAGGGGCTGGTCGAAGGCATCGTTGTTGCCGAAGAGCCACAGCGTGATTCCGATGGTGGCGACCACGGTAATGCCCATGGCTGCGTTGGTTCCGAGGTGGAGCGCCTTGCTGAGTGCCTTGGAGTCGACCGATTCGCCGCCCTTGACCAAGAAGGATCCGATAATCGAGGCGATCATGCCGACGAAGGCAATCCCGATTGGGAACATCAGAAGTGAGATATTGGTACTGACGGTCGCGTCCTCGGCCGTAAGGGCAAGAGCAAAGGCGACCAGCGAGATGGGGGCGATGATCGAACCGGCGTAGCTCTCGAACAGATCGGCGCCCATACCAGCGACGTCGCCGACGTTGTCACCAACGTTGTCGGCGATCGTGGCCGGGTTGCGAGGATCATCTTCGGGGATTCCGGCTTCAACTTTGCCCACGAGGTCGGCGCCGACGTCGGCAGCCTTGGTGAAGATGCCGCCACCAACACGGCTGAACAGGGCGATGGTTGATGCTCCAAGGCCGTAGGCAGTGACGACCTCGAAGGCGTCATCCACCTTCAGGACCAGAACGAAGAGGATGTAGACAGCCATCAGGCCGCCCAGCGCTAGGCCGGCGACTGAGAAGCCCATCACGGCGCCACCGCGGAAGGCGATCGGCAGTGCTTTGCCGGGGCCGTCTTTGGCTGCCTCGGTGGTACGGGCGTTGGCCATCGTGGCCACGGTCATGCCCACGTAACCAGCGAGGCCCGACAACAGAGCGCCGAGGATGTAGGCGACAGCCGCAAGGGGAGCGATGACTGCGGCGATCAACACCGCCATGACGACGCCGAAGGCGCCGACCCAGGTGTACTCCTGTCGAAGGAATGCTTTGGCACCCGATTGGATCTCCTCCATGAGGTAGACCATTCGTTCGTTGCCAGGGCTGGCCTTCTTTACGTCTCCGTAAAAGAAAAAGGCGACGACCAGAGCGGCTAATGCCGACACCAGGGCGAGATAGGGGACAGCTTCCACGCGTTTCTCCTCGAAACAGGGGACTTTGAGTGTCGCAGCAGCTCGGGCGATTTTGATGGCATCGACGAGCTACCAGTGACGACCGTCGAACGCTAGTGGTCAGGACCCGTCGCTACAACAACCCTGGGCGGATCGCCTCGTCGCCCGGCCCAGCGAGGCCATCGTTAACGTCAGGCCGACCAGGCGGCCCGCAAGGTTCTCGCCAGGTATTCGATGTCCATTGTTCCCGCCATTTCCCGAATGCTGTGCATCGCGAGCTGAGGTGCCCCGATGTCGACGGTGGCTACAGAAAGCTCAGATGCGGTGATGGGTCCGATGGTCGATCCACAGGGCAGATCGTTGCGATGGATGTACGTCTGGACGGGAACACCGGCGTCGGCGCAGACGGAGCGGATGAAGCTCTCGCTTCGAGCATCCGTTGCATAACGCTGGTTAGCGTTGCGCTTGACCACCACCCCCTCGTTCACCGCAATCTGGTGACTGGGCTCGTGACGATCGACGTAATTTGGGTGGGTGGCATGGGCGCCGTCTGCCGACACGACAATTGATCGGGTGAGCGCTTCGAGATGGCCGACTCGATCGGCGCCCACCGATGCCGACACGCGTTCGAGAAGGTGCCCAAGAAACCCGCCTGCGGCGCCAGTGCTACTGGCGGAACCAATTTCTTCGTGGTCGTAGAGGACAAGTACAGGCAAGCGTGAGCCGAACATCCCAGTGTCCTGCGCTTCAGACGTGAGCGACGCCAGCGCGTGAGTGGCTGCGAAACACGAGAGTTGATTATCGATTCGAGCGGACGCGAGCAGATCGGCATGGCGTCCGACAAGCGCCGGTGGCTGAACGTCGAAGGCCATCAGCTCCCACGCAAGAAGATCGGCGGCCGCTACGCCGGCAAGTTCGGCCACGTAGTCCGCGAAATCGCCGTCTTCGGCCTTCCCCGCGGCCCACAGGGGCGTCAGGTGTTGTTGTGGATTTAGCTTCAGTCCGTCGTCGCGGATATCGCGATCGAGATGGATCGCCAGCTGCGGAATACGCAGGATGGGCCGATCTTCTAGGACAAGATGTTCGCTCACGCCACCGCTGCCCCGAACGGACACTCGACCGGCCAAACCAAGATCTCGATCGAGCCAGCTATTGGCGAGCAGCCCGCCGTAGGTTTCGACGCCGACCTGTGCCCATCCGCCCGAGGAAACGTCGGGGTTGGAACGCACCCGGATGTTTGGCGAGTCGGTGTGGGCGCCAACAACACAGAAACCGTGCTCTTCGACCGGAGTGCCCGGGTGTCGCCAGGCCACCATCGCTCCGCCGTGCACGATGACGTAGTCGCCGGCCTCGACGGGGAGCGGATCAGCGAGGTCCAGGACCGTGTAGCCGGCCGACGCCAACAGCGCCGCTGCCCGACGCGACGCGTGATACGGCGTTGGCGACGCGCTGATATCTGCGATCAGACGAGCCGCGAGGCCAGCTGCTTCGAGGTCGGCGGACGATGAAGCGGCATCGGCTACGAGATTGGGGAGAGCGGGATCGTCCGGCATAGTGTGCAACTTAGTCCTTCCGTAGCCATCGCTCGGACCGATGATCGATGCGGTTGTCGATCGCCGAAACAGTTAGGCTACGGAACCCCGCTGGGCCAATGCTGTCCCTGCAGCCTCGCGTCCGTGCCAGAAGCCGTGTCATTTCGATGCCGTTTCCGTCCCGGATGTCAGCTCCATCCCTCGGAGTCACCTCCGACCGACCAGGAGATTGCTTTGCGCACGCCCCAATCAGTTTCTTTAACATCGTCCAACTCTTCGCGAGCGCCCATTTCGCTCACCCCGGCACCCGGCAAACACGGTGGTACACCCGGCAAACAGGGCCTGTACGATCCACGACACGAGCATGACGCATGCGGTGTCTCGTTTGTCGCCGATCTCAACGGCACGCCGACCAACAGCACCTTGCAGCACGGCCTTACAGCCCTCCGCTGTTTGCAGCACCGCGGCGCTACCAATGCCGAGCCAAACACCGGTGACGGTGCGGGAATCCTCACCCAAATCCCCGACCGCTTGTATCGCGAGATCATCGCCGATTTACCTCCACACGGGCAGTACGCCACAGGTATTGGCTTCCTTCCAATCGATGACTCTGATGCCGAACAGGTGAAGAAGGCCATCGAGACCGTCGTTGCCCGCGAAGGCCTCACCCTGGTCGCCTGGCGCAAGATGCCGGTCGATCCCTCCGGTCTCGGGCACCAGGCCAGAGACGTCCTGCCGTCATTCTGGCAGATTTTCGTTTCGTCGCCCGATGGCCTCGCCGGCCTTGAGCTCGATCGTCGGGCCTATGCGGTTCGCAAGCAGGTGGAACATCAGGTGCCGGGTGAGACCGGCCATGAGGTCTACTTTCCGAGCCTCAGTGCCCGCACCATCGTGTACAAGGGGATGCTCACCACCCCCCAGCTTCCTAATTTCTTCCCCGATCTAGGCGACGAACGCTACGAGACAGCGCTGGCCCTCGTTCACAGCCGGTTCTCAACCAATACCTTTCCGTCGTGGCCACTCGCTCATCCGTACCGCTTCGTTGCCCACAACGGCGAAATCAATACCGTCATGGGCAACCGCAACTGGATGCGAGCCCGTGAAGCACTGCTCGCCGCCGACCACTGGGGCGACGACATCGAGCGGCTCTTCCCCATCTGCACACCCCACGCTTCCGACACAGCAAGCTTCGATGAAGCGCTCGAGCTCTTACATCTCGGCGGCTATCCGCTACCGCACGCGGTGCTGATGATGATTCCCGAAGCGTGGGAAAAGAACCCAGCGATGGACACCGCCAAGCGCGATTTCTATCGCTTCCACGCATCGTTGATGGAACCGTGGGATGGCCCAGCTTCTGTTGCATTCACCGACGGATCGCTGATCGGCGCTGTCCTCGACCGCAATGGTCTTCGCCCAAGCCGCTATTGGGTCACCGACGATGGTTTGGTTGTGATGGCTTCCGAGGTCGGGGTGATCGACATCGATCCGTCAAAAATCGTCAAGAAGGGTCGACTCGAACCCGGCAAGATGTTTCTGGTCGACCTCGACGAGCATCGCATCGTTGGCGACGACGAGATCAAGACCACCCTGGCCGCCAGCAAGCCCTACGGCGAGTGGTTGCAGGGAGTCGTCGAATTGGGCAACCTACCTGTCCGAAACATTGCCCATCCGGTTCACCAAGACCTTGTTCCCCAGCTCGTAGCAAACGGCTACACCGAGGAAGAATTCGATCTTCTGATCGAACCCATGGTGCTCAGCGGGGCCGAGGCCATTGGCTCAATGGGCACCGATACACCCATCGCCGTGTTGTCGAGCCGTCCCCGTATGTTGTTCGACTACTTCGCCCAACTTTTTGCCCAGGTCACAAACCCGCCGCTCGATTCGATCCGAGAAGAGCTGGTCACCTCGGCGAGCGGAACAATTGGTCCGGAAGCCAACATTCTCGACCCCGGTGCCGCGTCCTGTCTTCAGATTTCGCTTCCTTACCCGGTTGTCACTCGCGACGAGCTCACACAAATCATTCACGCCAACGATGAGGGTTCGTTTCCGCACCTCAAATGCTCGACCATCCGCGGTCTCTACCCGGTGTCAGAGGGTGCAACCGGGCTTCGCGCCTCACTCGACCACATTCGGTCGCAGGCAACGCAGGCCATCGAGAGCGGCTCGACCGTGCTGGTCATCAGCAACCGCGACGCCACCGCCGACATGGCACCGATTCCTTCGTTGCTGCTCACCGGTGCCGTCCACCACCAACTTGTTCGCGAACGCACTCGCACAAAAGCGGCACTCATCGTCGACGCAGCCGATGCCCGTGAAGTTCACCACTTCGCCTTATTGCTCGGTTATGGCGCAGCTGCCATCTGCCCGTCGGTGCTCTTCGAAGCCATCGAAGACCGAATCGCATGGGACAAGTCCAGTGCCGATCCCGCCACAGCAGCACACAACTACCTCCGTGCGGCCAGCAAAGGTGTCATCAAGGTGATGTCCAAGATGGGCATCTCGACCGTGGCGTCCTACACCGGAGCCCAAATCTTCGAGGCCGTGGGCCTAGGCCCTGATCTGGTCGATGAGTTCTTCACCGGCACCACCTCCAAGCTGGGTGGCATCGGTCTCGACCAGATCGCCACCGCATGCGAGAGTCGCCACAAGCGAGCCTTCGCCGACCGTCCGGAAATGACGCAGCACCGCGAACTCGAGTTCGGTGGCGAATACCGGTGGCGTCGTGAGGGCGAGTTTCACCTCTTTAATCCGGAGACCGTGTTCAAGTTGCAGCACGCCACCCGAACCAAGCGATACGAGATCTTCAAGGAGTACACATCGCTGGTGGACACGCAGTCCGAACAGCTCGCGACGTTGCGAGGGCTGTTCAAGTTCGCCTCCGATCGCGAGCCTATTCCGATCGACGAAGTCGAGTCGGCATCGGAAATCGTCAAACGCTTTGCCACCGGGGCCATGAGTTACGGCTCGATCTCGGCCGAGGCCCACGAGACGCTGGCGATCGCCATGAACCGACTCGGCGGTAAATCAAACACTGGTGAGGGTGGCGAGGACCCCGAACGCTTCGTCACGATGGCCAATGGTGACTCGAAACGTTCATCGATCAAGCAGGTGGCGTCCGGGCGTTTCGGTGTGACGTCGGAGTATCTGACGAATGCCGACGACATTCAGATCAAGATGGCTCAAGGAGCCAAACCGGGGGAGGGCGGGCAGCTACCCGGTCGGAAGGTTTACCCGTGGATTGCCAAGACTCGGCACTCGACGCCAGGCGTCGGCCTCATCTCGCCACCGCCTCATCACGACATTTACTCGATCGAGGACCTGGCGCAGCTCATCCACGATCTCAAGAACGCCAATCCCGACGCACGAGTGCACGTGAAACTGGTCGCCGAGGCTGGAGTCGGCACTGTTGCGGCGGGCGTCTCAAAGGCCAAATCCGATGTTGTACTCATCTCGGGACACGATGGCGGTACCGGCGCATCGCCTCTGACTTCGCTGAAACATGCTGGCGGCCCGTGGGAACTCGGTTTGGCCGAGACTCAACAAACGCTACTGCTCAACGATCTCCGCGATCGCATCGTGGTCCAGGTCGACGGCCAGATTAAGACCGGTCGCGATGTCGTTGTCGCCGCGCTGCTGGGCGGCGAAGAATTCGGCTTCGCGACCGCGCCCCTGGTTGTTTCTGGCTGCATCATGATGCGGGTGTGCCACCTCGACACCTGCCCGGTTGGCGTAGCTACCCAGAACCCCGAGCTCCGGGCCAAATTCAGTGGGAAGCCGGAATTCGTCGAAACCTTCTTCGAATACATCGCCGAGGAGGTACGCGAGTACCTCGCTGAGCTGGGATTTCGATCGATCGAGGAGGCCATCGGCCGGGCCGAAGTACTCGACAAGACCGAGGCAATCGAGCACTGGAAGGCAGCAGGGCTCGACCTGGCACCCATTCTGTATGTCCCCGAAATCGACGACGGCGCGTCCCGCTTCCAAGTCAAGACACAGGACCACGGTCTCGACCAGGCCCTCGATCAGGAACTGCTGGTGGCGTGCGCGCCTGCGGTCGAAAACGGCCAGCCCGTGCGCATCCAGCGCCCGATCCGCAATGTCAATCGCACCGTTGGCACCCTTCTGGGCCACCACGTCACCAAGATTCACGGAGGCGCCGGCCTTCCCGACGACACGATTCAGATCGACTTCACTGGCTCTGCTGGCAACTCCTTCGGAGCGTTCGTGCCGAAGGGCATCACGCTCCGGCTCGAGGGCGACGCCAACGACTATGTCGGCAAGGGGCTGTCTGGAGGCCGGATGGCAGTATTTCCTCCGAAGACCTCGACCTTCGTGGCTGAAGACAACGTCATTGCCGGCAACGTGATCCTGTACGGCGCCACAGGCGGCGAGTTGTACCTCAGAGGTCAGGTCGGCGAACGCTTCTGCGTTCGCAACTCAGGCGCAACAGCCGTCGTCGAGGGTGTCGGTGACCACGGCTGTGAGTACATGACCGGCGGCCGGGCAGCCATTCTCGGTGCCACCGGCCGAAACTTTGGTGCCGGTATGTCCGGTGGCATTGTCTACGTCTACGACGAAGACGGCACCTTCCCTTCCCGAGTGAACTGGGAGATGGTCGAGCTCGATCCGCTCGATGTCGAGGATCAGGCAGATCTGAGAACAATGGTCGAAGCCCACCAACGAGAGACAGGGTCGGCAGTTGCCGACCGCTTGCTCGAGGATTGGGCCAATGAACTGGAACGGTTCGTGAAAGTCATGCCAACCGACTACAAGCGAGTGATACTCGCTCAACGCGAAGCCGAGGCGGCCGGCACTGACCCGATTGCTGCGATCATGGAGGCCGCTCATGGGTGACCCAAGAGGATTTATGCTGCACGGCCGACAGCTTCCAAAGCGCCGTCCCGTGCCTGTTCGACTTCGTGATTGGAAAGAGGTCTACGAGGACTTCGCCGACGAAGACGTTCGCGATCAGGCATCTCGGTGCATGGATTGCGGCATTCCGTTCTGCATCAACGGTTGCCCCTTGGGAAACATCATTCCTGACTGGAACGACCTCGTATATCGGGACAATTGGGAAGAGGCCATCGAACGCCTCCACGCCACCAACAACTTCCCCGAGTTCACCGGCCGGCTGTGCCCGGCACCGTGCGAAGGGGCCTGCGTCGCTGGCATCAATACCGAACCTGTCGCAATCAAGCAGGTCGAACTCTCCATCATCGAGCGCGCCTGGCAGGAGGGCTGGGTCAAGCCCGTTCTCGCATCGAAGAAGACGGGTAAGACCGTGGCCGTTATCGGCTCAGGTCCAGCCGGCCTGGCGGTGGCACAGCAGCTCACGCGTGCCGGCCACGATGTCGTGGTCTTCGAACGAGCCGATCGCATCGGCGGCCTACTCCGCTACGGCATACCGGAGTTCAAAATGGAGAAGGCTGTGCTCGACCGCCGCCTTGGCCAGATGGAAGCCGAAGGCACCGAGTTCCGGACCAACGCATATATCAGCGGACCTACCGACGATGAAGGCAGCATCCCCGTCGCTCAGCTCCAAGCCGACTTTGATGCCGTTGTCTTGGCCGGAGGGGCGACACAGTGGCGTGACTTACCGATCCCCGGACGCGAGCTCGAAGGCGTGTATCAAGCAATGGAGTACCTGCCCCTGGCCAACCAGGTGCAGCAAGGCGACATCGAGCGGGCGCCCATCAACGCTGAAGGAAAGAACGTCGTCATCATCGGCGGCGGCGACACCGGAGCCGACTGTCTTGGCACCGCTCATCGTCAGGGCGCTGCGCAGATTCACCAGTTCGAGATCATGGAGCGCCCGCCAGATGCTCGGGCCGAGAGCACGCCCTGGCCCACCTGGCCAAACATGTTCCGTGTGTCCTCAGCTCACGAAGAGGGTGGCGACCGCTGGTATTCGGTGAACACCACCGAGTTCGCAGGAGTGGACGGCAAGCTAACGACCCTTCGAGGAACCAAAGTTGAAATGAACATGGCCGATGGGCGGCCATCGTTCGACCCCATCGACGGTGGAGACTTCGAACTCGACGTCGATCTTGTGTTCTTGGCCATGGGCTTTACCGGTCCAGAGCAAGGGTCACTGCTCGACCAACTCGGGGTCGAACTCGACGGTCGAGGGAATGTCGAGCGAAGCCGCGAGTGGAAGACCAGCGTCGATGGTGTCTTCGCCTGTGGCGACATGGGACGGGGTCAGAGCCTCATCGTGTGGGCTATCGCCGAAGGACGCTCGTGTGCGGCCGCGGTCGACCGCGAGCTCATGGGCGAAACATTGCTGCCTGACCCAGTGAAACCGACCGACCGACCGCTGCTGTAGCCGCCGAAGGTCGAGGGAGGGTTAGCTCGAGACTTCTTCGACCAGGCCCTCGAGCAACAGCCGATACAGCGATGAACAGACTCGGAAGGCGCTCTCGCCTGTCGAGTTAATGACATCGGCAACAGACCGACGGCCGTCGAGGAGCGAGAGATAACGCCACTCGTCGGCGGTGACGAGGCGCTCATCGCCACCCTCGGGTAACGCCGGGCTGAGCTTGAACGAGATGGAGGTATTGGGGATCCGGGCCGCGATTTGACGCCAGATGTCGAGGCGCCGTTCGGCCTGAGCTCGTAACTCACCTACCGGTTCGGCGAAGCGCGTTCCGAGCGCGTGTGTGGGGCCGTCCTCGAATGCGTAGGCGCCCGCGACGGGAACCAGCAGCTCGAACAGGCCGGTCAGATTGTGTTCGTGAAGCAATCGGCCTAACACCGCTGCCCCACTGGAATCGCTGTCGGCCAGCTGACCCGCGACATCAGAATTCGGAGGCGAAAGCAACTGCTCGATCGCTTCGAGCGAAGAGATACCAGCGCCGAATAGGACCGAGGCGATATCTGGGCTCGAAGCCGTAGCGGCGAGATAGATCCGGCCTGCATCAAGCCACAGTTCGCCGCCCCCATCGATGCGGAGCACACCCGACCGTTGGCCAGTGGCGAGTTGCTCCAAAACTGCCGACAGGGGTGTCTGGCTGAGGTCGCCTTGGAGTGCTTCTGTAACCACGATTTCAGACGCTATCTCAAGGTCAGCGGTCATTGGCCGATGGACATGTGTGCCGGTCTCTCCGATCGGCGTTTCACCCCCCAAAACTGCCGTGTTGCGAGAGGGCCATGTTCAGTAACCTCACACTTCGAACCAAATTGGTAGCGATCGTTGTTCCACCGCTGGTGGTGCTCGCGGTCGTTGCTGCGTACGGCGTACTCCTCGGATTCCGAGGGGCCGAATCTATCGAGCAGATGTCGCAGGATGTCCGAACGCTGGGCGTCACTGCTCTGGCCTCGTTCCTGCTCAGTGCGCTCACCGTGATCGTGATTGGTCGGACCATCACCGACCCTCTTGATGAGCTCAGCACCGCCGCCGACGAACTTGCAAACGTGCGGCTGCCATTGCTGGTCGAATCACTTCGGACGCCGGGTATGGAAGCGCCGCAGTTCGCCCCGATCGAGATCGAGCAGAAGAACGACGAGCTGGGCAAGCTGGTCGTCGCCCTCAACGCAGTGCAGGACTCGGCTGCCCTCGTTGCGACGCAGCAGCAGAGCCTGGTGCGTGAGGGTCTCAGCGACCTTGTCGTCAACCTCGCACGTCGCAACCAGAGCCTGCTCGATCGCCAGATCGAGTTCATCGACAAGCTCGAGTCGAACGAGGAAGACCCCGATCGGCTCGAAGAGCTCTTCGGTCTCGACCATCTCGCGACCCGAATGCGCCGCAACGCCGAGAGCCTCCTGGTTCTGGCCGGTGCCGAGAAGTCTCGTCGTCGTGGAGGCCCCGTAGCCATCGCCGACATCCTCCGAGTCGCCATGAGCGAAATCGAGGACTACCGCCACGTCCATCTGATGCAGATTGACGAGGCCGAGATCGGCGCTCAGGCGGCAGTCGATCTGGCTCACCTGCTTTCGGAGGTCATGGAGAACGCCACGCAATTCTCTCCACCTGAAAGCCCGGTGGAGGTCAATGGTATGACGCAGCCCGACGGCTGCTATCTAATCACCGTCGCCGACCATGGCCTCGGTATGACCGACGACCAGATCACCGCCTCCAACCACATCCTCGGCAACCCACCGGAGCTCGGTCTTAGTCTCTCTCGTTCACTTGGGTTCATCGTGATCGGCCGTCTGGCCAAGCGTCTCGAGGTCGAGGTCGAATTGGCCTACACCGAAGGCGGCGGCATCACGGCTCTTGTCCTCGTGCCAACAGCCATCCTCACCGGCAGTGTCGCCCCGATGGATGCGATGCCCGAGGGTGACGCCCTTCTCCACGCTGACGCTCTTCCCCACGCTGACGTGATGCCGGCACCGGGAGCACTCGACGGCATCCCGGCCGCCCTCGGCGGCGCACAGGCCCCGGCTGCGCTTGGCGGCAACGCTCTCACCGGTGGCTCAATACCAACACCCGCTGCCATGCCAGCCCCTGTCGCCCCGGCTGGCGACGAGTCATGGGTTCCACCAGTTATGCCGGAGCGAGGCGCCAATCCTCTGCTTCCGACGGCTGATGCCCCATCACCGGCTCCGGCCGCTCCGCCCGCTCCGGTTGCCGAACAGCCGCCGTCTGACGCTCTAGCCCGCCTTATGGGAACGGCCCCTGCAGCTGCTCCCTCGTTTGACGCTGCCCCCAGCTTCGACGCAGCGCCTGACTTCGATGCAGCCCAGTCATTCGACGCTGCCCCCAGCTTCGACGCAGCGCCTAGCTTCGATGCAGCCCAGTCATTCGACGCTCCGGCAGAGGATCCATTCGCTCCACCTGCCGATGCCATCGACCCGTTCGCCCCACCGCCCGGCACCGCTGACCCATTTAGTCAGCCTCCACCGGCGCAGCCCGATCCCTTCAGCGCTCAACCGGAGCCGCAGCAGGAGGACGTCTGGCAAGGTCCGAATTTCGGTGCTCCAGTCGCCGGACCCGCGAATCTTGAGCAGGCGATGCCCAGCGGCGATCAGTTCGACGCTGGTATGGCAGCGCTGCTCGATCCGAACGCGACTCCCGCAGCCGATGCGGGAAACCCTCCCGGCGACGGAACGACGTCATCGGGACTGGTGAAGAGAGATCGTTCACAGTCGAAGGCCCCGACGAATGAGGGCCGCCCGATCAAGGCCAGCACCCGCAGTCCTGAAGAGGTTCGCGAGATGTTGGCCCGGTACCGGGACGGCCGTCATCGTCCCACTGGTGAGGCCAACCCAATGAGCAGTTTCGAGAGCGGAGAACAGCAATGACCGTCATGAGCACCCAGGCCAGCAACGTCAACTGGCTGGTCAACAACTTTGTTGAACGAGTCCCTGGCGTTACCGAAGCCGTCGTTGTTTCATCGGACGGCCTCCCGATTGCCGGCTCAGCCGGACTCGATCGCGACGCCGTCGACCGCTTCTCAGCCGTCTCCTCAGGCCTCATCGGCCTGGCGTATGGCGCAGCCGGCCGTTTCGGCGGCGGGGCAGTCACCGAGGTCATCGTCGAGATGGAGAACGCTTTTCTCTTCGTCACTGGCATCAGCGACGGTTCGCTCCTCGCCACGATGGCCCAGGCCGGCGCCGACGTCGGTCTGGTCGCCTACGAGATGGCAGTTCTGGTCGAGAAGACAGGCGCAATGCTCACGCCTCAACTGCGAGCAGAACTGCAGGCGGCGCTTCCGGCATGAGCGAGAACGAGATCGACGCCTTCACCTCCCTGCGGGTGCGGCCTTACCTCCTGACAGGAGGCAGGACGCGCAGCGCAGTTGATTTACCAATGGAAGCTCTGGTTCAGAGCACACCGGATGGGACAGCACGTCTCCCGACGCTCGATCACGAACGTCGGCGGATCGTCCAGCTGTGCGGACAACCCCAGTCAATCGCTGAGGTCTCAGCCCATCTCAACATTCATCTCCAGGTCGCTCGAGTGCTCGTTGGCGATCTCGTCAGCGAAGGCTTAGTGGCTACCCACACCGCATCTACTGAATCCAGCGACCGTCCTGATCTGCAACTCCTCGAACGAGTCCTCGACGGCCTGCAGACCTTGTGAGGGAATCATGAGTAACCCCATTCCAGTAAAAATCGTGGTCGCCGGAGGCTTCGCAGTCGGCAAGAGCACCTTCGTGTCCTCCATCTCCGACATCGAGCCGCTAACGACCGAAGCAGCAATGACCAAGGTCAGCGAGGGCATCGACGATCTCGGCGACGCCACGTCCAAGAAGTCGACAACGGTCGCTATGGACTTCGGCCGCGTGGCCCTGAGCAACGACTTGGTGCTGTACCTGTTCGGCACCCCGGGTCAGGATCGCTTCCACTTCATGTGGGACGAATTGGTTCGTGGCGCCATAGGCGCTGTCGTTCTTGTTGACACCGGCCGTCTTGACCAGTGTTTCCCCGCGGTGGACTACATGGAGCGCGCCGGCGTTCCCTTCATCGTCGCGGTGAACGCGTTCGATGGCGTGCTGAGACACCACCCCGATGACGTGCGCGAAGCGTTGGATATTCCGGCCCACATCCCGGTGGTCGTAACCGACGCTCGCCATCAGGCGGCCGTCCGCGACAGTCTGGTGAACCTGGTTCGTCATGCCATGGCGACGGCGCACGCTCAGACATCAGCCTGAGCGTGACTTGGCGGACTGACTACGACCTGGGCTAAGTCCTAGGTCTGTGCCTGCCGCCTCATCTGTAGTTCCTGTTTCTCTGATCGACGGGATCGCGACCACACGTTCGATCCGTCGCTACACCGACGACCCCATTCCCGACGACGACCTCTCGACGATTCTGTTCTCGGCCACGCGGGCCCCTACCGGTTCGAACCGGCAGGGCTTTCGCTTCGTCGTGCTGCGAGACGGGCCGGTTGCTGCTGAAGCAAAAGCCGTTCTCGGCCGAGCGTTCCGCGAAGGCTGGAGCTCGAAGCGAGCAGGCGATGGGTACGACGCTGGCACCGGTGCGGTCGACGACAGCCCGAAGGCCAGAACGGCCCGAGCCATGCAGTATTTCGTCGACAATTTCGAAAAAACGCCGGTGGTAGTTCTTCCATGCGTCGAGATCCGTCACGGCGGAATCCAAGACGGAGCATCGATCTATCCGGCTTGTCAGAACCTACTTCTCGCTGCCCGCGCCCTCGGGTACGGCGGCGTATTGACCGGTTGGCATCGTATGGTCGAAAGCGAGCTGATGGCGCTGATTGGCATCCCCGATGACTTCGCCATCGCCGGCTGTATTCCGCTCGGGAAACCCCAGGGAAATCATGGGACGGTACGACGCCGCCCCGTGACCGAACTGGTCTTCGACGACACCTGGGAGGCATCGGCCCCCTGGATCACCGAACCCGAAGGCACCCGCCACACCAGCGCCGGCCCCAAGAAAATCAGCTAACCCGCCCGAAGGAACCAGATCGCCAAAGGCTTGAGGCGCCAGCCGAAACAACCAAAGGCTTGAGGCGGAGCCGAAACAACCAAAGGGGCCTTGAGGCGCCAGCCGAAACAACTAGAGGGCTGGCGACGGAGGAGCCAGCACCACCGACGACACCCAGATCGCCAACGGCTTGAGGCGCCAGCCGAAACAAGTCAAAGAGCCGAAACAACTAGAAGGGCGCCGCGCCGAGGTGGTCGAGCCCTTGTTCGACGAAGGCGAATGCCTTGGGAAGCCCAAAGTGGTCGATGCCTTTGAGCGTCACCAACTGGGCGTCGGGGATGGCTTCGGCCAGCGGCTCTCCGGGACCGGCGAAGTCTTTGTCACCAATGATGACCAGGGTCGGGGCCGTGATCTGCCCCAGCTGTTCGCGGCCGAGTTCGGGTGCTGACCGTCGAAGGAACGCAGCTAAGGCCAACGGATCGTTACCGTTCTCTTCGGCCATGGTTTTGAAGTGTTGGTTGACAAGGTTGTCGGGGTCACCCCGACCCTCGAGCGCATCGAGGATGGGGTTGCCGTCTGGCTCTTTGAACAGTCGACCGCCCATGCCGCCTACAACGATGCGGCCGAATCGCTCGGGTTCGGCCGATGCCAGGCACATCACAATGCGGGCGCCGGCCGAGTAACCAACAGCGTCGACCTGTTGTCCTTCCGGCAGTTGGGCTCGCACCAACTCCTCGACAGCGGCGTAGGCATCAGTGTCGTGAGGTTTCGGGGCCGATCCGTGGCCGAGAAGATCTGGAGCGATGACCTCGCGACCTGCTTCGCGCAACAGGTCGACCCAGCCCGGTTCTACCCACGTGCGTTGGGCCGAAGTTGTGAAACCGTGGACGAGCAGAACAGGGTTGCCGCTCATGCCAGCCTCAGCATCGGGGCGGCGGCTTCTTCGTCATCGAGGCGCCGGACGGTCGTAATGTCCGCCGTTCGGAAACTCGCCAACCTTGTACTCCACGAATCGATTACGTGGCGATCGGAGTCCAACGAGAAGAAGGTCGTCAGCGGACCCTCCTGTTGGTACGCGTCGGCCATCGGAATTTCTTCGATGTGGTCATCGGACAGGGTCACGAGGAAGCGGGCCATACCTCAAACCTAGGACCACCTGGCTGTGTGGAACCAGTGCCATAACCATGTGGATTTCGCGTCTTGTCCACAGAAGCCAGGCTGAGGTCGGGCAGATAATGGTGGGGAGCCGGTTGTCGGCGGCCGGACAACCCTGTCTGAAAAGACCAGATGGTGACCGGTCTGGGACCGGTCACCATCTGATGTATTCCCCCGTTTACCCCCGGCGATTGCGAGCGGTGACGCTCGTCACATGGCCGGTAGCAGCAAGCTACGCAACCCTGGGCTGACATGTCAACACCACCGAAGGCAGACACGAGCACATAGGAACCGAACACTCGGCCCCAGGAGCCAGCGGTATCGTACCGAGGGTGGCCAGCGCAGCATCCCCGGTACCGAGGCCCGACGCGCTCGAGCGACCTCATCCCGACAGGTTGTCGCCCAGTCAGGCTGGTTATGCGGCCTGCCTCGATGCTCATGCAAGGGCGCTGGCGGCAGATGAATCAGGCTATTTCGACCCAGTGACAGGCTTGTTTGTGATGACGGCCAAGTATCTCCTCGATCGCGACTGGTGTTGCGAGCGCGGCTGCCGCCACTGCCCGTATGTGCAGTAGTTGACCGTTCGGTAGGGTCGATGCCATGACCGAAGGAACCGACCGCATCAGTATCCGGCGACAGTGTGGGGTGGCCGACGTCCGCTTGAACCGACCCGAAAAGATGAATGCGTTGGATGCGGCCATGTTCGCGGCCCTGGTGGACACCGCCGACGAGTTGGCAGCCGACAACAGTCTCCGATGCGTCGTCCTGTCAGGTGAGGGACGCTCGTTCTGTGCCGGGCTCGATTTTGCCAGCTTCCAGGGCATGGCCGATAGCGACGGCCCCGAGTCCCAGAAGTCGGACTCCCAGAGGTCGAACGACGTTCGCGACATCACCAAGGCCGACGAGGGCCGCATCACCCATCGAGGCCAGCAGGCCGTCTTTGGTTGGACCTCGCTGCCGGTTCCCGTCATCGCCGCCATCACCGGTCACGCGCTTGGCGGCGGCGTGCAGCTCGCGCTCGGCGCCGACATTCGGATCGTGACGCCAGACGCCAAAATGTCGGTACTCGAGTCGCGATGGGGCCTGATTCCCGACATGACCGGCACCCAGAGTCTGATCAACTTAGTTGGTCTGGATGTCGCGAAAGAGATCACGTTCACAGGCCGCATGGTGTCGGGCACGGAGGCTGTCGAGCTTGGTTTGGCCACGCACGTCAGCGACGACCCTCACACCATGGCCATCGACTTGGCTCACGAGATCGCGTCGAAGTCACCCGACGCCATTCGGGCCGCCAAGCGGTTGTTCAACGATGCACCCAAGGTCGATACAGCCACCGGTTTCGAACGCGAGCGGACCGAGATCGGCAAGCTGATTGGCTCGCCGAACCAGATTGAATCGGTGATGGCGTTCTTCGAGAAGCGCAAGCCCGAGTTCGCCGACCCCACCTGAGCTTTAGGGCGAAGCAGCCGACGCCCGCCGATCGCTCTAGATCCCGATGGCCGCACCGACGAGAGCACGCGGATCGGCGACACCGGCTAGGTGGTCAGCGGCAACGTCGATCATATGGGCATGACCAAACATGGTCTGACCCCAGGGGTCTTCGCGTAGAGCATGGCCCCGAGCCTCGAGTCCAGCTGCCCATCCCGACCCTGACTCGATCGCTACCACCAACTCGTGGCGCCGATCCCAAGTGTCAAACCCTGCGGCATCAGGAACCGTCAGGGTGAAGCGAGGAGCGCTGACGTTGCGTCCGGGGTCGAGTTCTGAACGAAGGAGGCGAGCGGCCATCTGTAGTACGACTTGTGGTTGGCCGTCACCGCCCATAGTTCCGAAGACCGTACGGAGCCGTTGGTCGGCATCGGTAATCAGCGCTGGGGCCAGTGTGCTGGGCGGGCGACGGCCGCCCATGAGTTCGGCGGGGTGGCCTTCGGCCAGCGAGAAACCGATGCCCCGATTGTGCAGGAACACGCCAACCTCGGGAACAGCGAGGTGCGAGCCGAAGCCGGCGGCGTTCGACTGCATGAGTGACACACCCATTCGGTTCTTGTCGACCGCGCAGAGGTAGATCGTGCCCCCAGCCGCTGCCGGCGGCTGCAGCCGACTGGCCCGGTCGGGATCGATGGCCGCTATACGTGGCCCTAGGCGGTCCATGCCCACAAGTTCCAGACCATTCGCGCCCTCAAAGAGAGCATCACGCCGATCAAAGGCGGCCTGTTTTGATGCCTCCACCAGCAGATGAGCCCACAGCGGATCCTCACTATCCTCCGGGAGCCCGACGGCTTCGGCCATGACAGCGGAAGCAACCGAGAGGTAGCCGCCAGAGTTCGGGGGGACGGTCCAGAGCGTGTGGCCCCACACGTTCGCTGACGTTGGCTCGACCCAGTCGGCCTGGCTCCGGCCCAGGTCTTCGGAGCTGTACAGGCCACCGACGGCGTCACCGAGGCGACGAAGCCCGGCACCAAATTCGCCCTCGTACCAAGCCGATCGGCCCTCAGCGGCGATGGCTCTCAACGATCGGGCCACGCCGGGACGGGTGATCATCTGGCCGTTGGTCGCCCTTCGGCCCGCCTTGACGTAGTCCTCGTTGCCATCGACGTCGGCTATGCCGGGAATCATGGCGGCCAAGAGGGGAGAAACAGCGAAGCCATCGCTGGCGAAGCCGATGGCCGGCTCCAGCACCTGCTCCAACGGGAGCGATCCAAGGCGCTCATGCAACGTGGTCCACCCGTCGACGCATCCAGGCACAGGCACCGAGCGCAGATCGCGACGAAACGTCATCGCCGACTTGCCCTCGGCCCGCATCGCGCCGGCATCGGAGCCGCTACCGGCCCGCCCCGATGCGTTCAGGGTGAGCGGCGCCTCGTTCCCTCCGAGATGGACGAGTGCCCACAGATCACCACCCATACCGCACATGTGTTGGGTGGTCACTGCCAAGACCGCTGAGGCAGCAATGGCGGCATCGACCGCATTGCCTCCCGCTCCCATCAATTGAATTCCTGCGCCCGATGCGAGATGGTCGACGCTGCAAACCATGCCGTTCGGCGCTCGGCGTGTGTGTTCGATGCGGGTGCTCACTAGGGCCATTCTCCTCGTTTGGTCATGACGTCTTTCAGAAGCTGAACACGATCAGTCATCACAGCGTCGACTCCGAGATCAAGCAGCTGGTGCATCTCGCCTTCGGTGTTGATGGTCCACACATGCACCTGAAGGTCCATGTCGTGGAGTCGCTCGACGAACCGCGCGGTGAGTTTGAACCCTCGACAACTCGGAGGGATCTGTACCGCCCCGTGACGGTCGCCTCCGCCTCGCTTTCCAAGCGCCAGTGTGCGAACAAGCGCACGCGGACCAGGGGCGGTGCAGAGGCTGGGACCCAAAATTCTAAGAACCTCGGCGACACGCCGGTCGCTGAACGAACCAACGCAAACTCGATCAACAGCGCGGTGGGCCTGCAGTGTCGAGGCCAACAATGGGACGGCATCATCGGCTTTGGGATCGATGTTGAAGCGGACGTCAGGAAACGAGAGCAAGAGTTCGTCGAGCGTCGGGATGGTTGCGCCACCACCCAGGTCGATCTCACGTAGCTCCGGCCACGCATGATCGGCAATCGCCCCCGGCCTCCCCGCCAATCGATTGAGATCGCCGTCGTGAAACGCAACGAGCACGCCGTCACGTGTGCGGTGCACATCGGTCTCGAGATAGCGATAACCCAAGTCGACCGCGTGTTGGAAGGCCGCCACTGTGTTCTCTGGTGCGTGTTCGTCGCCGCCACGATGGGCAAAGCCGTTCGGCGCAGCCAGATCGAGAAAAGCCCAGGTCATGAAGGCACCCAAGTTAGCAACGTCACGGGATGCTCGCGTGGCGCCGCTGCTGTCCTCACCGCAGCAGTGCCCCTGGGTTCTCCACTTAGGGGGTAGCCGAGTACGGTGCACGTGTGACTTCTGAGGTACGAATCGAGCGAGACGGCGCCATTGCATGGCTGGTCTTTGACCACGAAGCCCGACGCAACGCCATGACCCTCGCGATGTGGAGAGCACTCCCAGCGCTGTGCGCCGAGCTCGATGCCGACGACGATGTCCGGGTTGTTGTGCTGCGGGGCGCTGGCGAGAAGGCATTTGTGGCTGGCGCCGACATCAGCGAGTTCGAGGAAAGTCGAGTTGGGCCAAAGGCTCCGCTGTATGACGAGGCGACGGCAGCAGGCTATGGAGCCATCGAGAAACTCACGAAGCCAACGCTGGCCATGATCCACGGAGCGTGTGTCGGCGGCGGTCTCGCCATCTCATTCTGCGCCGACATTCGCTACGCAGCCGACGACGGCCGGTTCGCGCTACCGCCGGCCAAGCTCGGCCTTGGTTACGGTGCCGCCGCGACGGGGAAGATCGTCGACCTCTTGGGCCCGGCCGTCACCAAGGAGATCGTCTACACCGGCAACATCTACGACGCCGAGACAGCCTTGCGGTGGGGGATGGTTAACCATGTCCGTCCGAAGGCCGAACTCGAAGCCTTCGTTCGCGAGCAGGCAACCATTATGAGTACTCGTGCACCGCTGACCCAGAAGGCGACGAAGTTGGCGGTCGCAACTCATCTGGCCGATCCCTCGACCCGAGACTTCGCTGCAGCCGAGGCCGCCGCCAAAGCGTGCTTTGCCAGCGAGGACTACGCCGAAGGCGTTGCTTCGTTCATGGAGAAGCGAGCACCTGTCTTCAGAGGCCGATGACCGAAGCCCTGGCATCCCAAATGGGTCGGCTTTTCGCCAAGGGAGCGCGCCCCACCCTCGATCTCGTCACCAGCGTGATCGCCGGCCTGGCCACGCCCGCGGGTGAGGCCGACAACATCGTGGCGACCTTCGATGCTCTAGCCGCCGACGCCCCGTCCTCAGCCACCACCGCGGCCGGGGTGATCGACTACGTCTTCGGAGATCTGGGGTTCGCCGGAAACCATCGCAACTACTACGACGTCAACAACTCCTACATGCACAGCGTGCTCGAGCGCAGGGTCGGCATCCCCATCACTCTGTCGGCTGTCACGATCGAGATTGGCCGTCGGCTCGGGGTCGGATTCGAACCGATCGGCTTCCCTGGCCACCTGCTCATCCGATCAGGCGAGATGTTCTTCGATCCCTTCGCTGCTGGCAATTCGCTAGGGCTCGATGACTGCCAAAGCCTGCTGCAACAGATGTACCCGGGCGCCACCCTCGAACCAGAACATACTGCTGTGCTATCGACGGCCCAGGTAGGGCACCGCATGATCAACAACCTCAAACAGATCGAGCTGAGCTCCGGCAACCTGTCTGGCGTTATCGACGTCTGCCTCATTGGATTGGCCCTCCCCGGGTCGGACGCGTCGCACCGCGCTGAGCTGGCCAAGCTCTTCGAGGTCACAGGCCGCCATGACCAGGCAGCGAACATGCACGAGGAACTGGCCACCCTCGACCCCAAAGAAGCATCGTTCCACCAACAAGCGGCTGGCCGACTGCGGACCAATCGCAACTAGGAGACCCACCGTGATCGACCCCCAGCTGAAGCGGTCTCTTGGCCAAATGATCAAGGGGGTGCAGGTTGTCGCCGCGACCCACGATGGTGTCAGTCGTGCCTTCACCTCGCATTGGGTCACCCAGGTGTCATTCGAAGAGCCCATCGTGATGTCATCGGTCAGCCCGAAACACGACACCTACCCACTGATGTTGGAATCGGGCCGGTTCACGGTGTCGATTCTGGCTGCTGACCAGATAATGGAAGGGCAGTACTTCAGCTACCCCGGACGAAAGTTCAACTACGTCGCGACCGAGTTCCTCACCAATGACGACGACGGTCTCCCCGTCGTCCCCAACTCGATCGCTTGGTTGTCGTGCGAGATCTTCGACCGAATCGAACGGTTCGACCACGATCTGTTCCTGGCAACCGTCACCAAGACGACTGAAGGTCGCCTCGGCGAACCGCCACTGCTCTACTCAGCTCGCCATGGTTGGAGGAGCACTGGCGACAAGGCTCGCGAGAAGGGCGTCTCCATTCGCGACCAGCTACTCGAGCGGGTCGCGGCGCAAGAGGCCACCTAGGATCGGGCCATGTCCGAAGCCATCGTCGATGCCCGCCTCGATCAACTTCTTACCGAGCACGATCCGAAGGAAAGTCCGGTCGTCGACTTTCTCGGCGCACAATTCGATTTGGGGATTGGCTGGGTCAGCTTTCCCGAAGGGCGGGGCGGCCTCGGTCTTAGTCCCAGTTTCCAGACGCGAATCAATCAGCGGTTGGCCGATGCCGGTGCACCCAGTCCCTATTATCGCAATCCCATCGGCTACGGCATGGGGGCGCCAACCATCGTCACCCATGGCAGCGACGACCAACAGACCCGCTACCTGCGACCACTCTTCACCGGTGAAGAGATCTGGTGTCAGCTGTTCTCCGAACCGGGGGCGGGTTCTGATGTCGCCGGGCTCTCGTCGCGAGCCGAACAGGATGGCGACGAGTGGACGGTCAACGGCCAGAAAGTGTGGACCTCGCTAGCCCACCGAGCTCGCTGGGGCATGTTGGTGGCCCGCACCGATCCCGATCAGCCGAAGCACAAGGGTCTCACCTATTTCGTGGTCGACATGTTGCAGGACGGGGTCGAGGTTCGCCCGCTCCGACAGATGACGGGCGAGGCCGAGTTCAACGAGGTCTACTTCACCAACGCCCGCATCCCCGATGACGAACGCTTGGGCGAGGTGGGGGAGGGGTGGCGAGTCGCCCTGACGACTCTGATGAACGAGCGAGTTTCGATCGGTGGCACCGTGCCGGCCAAGGGCAGCGGCATGATCACCCAGGCCACCAAGGCCTTTGCCAGCCACGGCGCGAGCGGCCCCGTGCAGCGGCGTGTGCAGAAGGACGAACTGATGAAGCTCTGGCTGCGAGCCGAGGTCCACCGCCTCACCAACATTCGGGCGTCCCAAATGCGTAAGGTCGGTGTTCCTGGCCCTGAGGGTTCGGTCGGCAAGGTGGCTTCGGCCGATCTGAACAAGGACATCACGGCCTTCACCATGAACCTGCTCGGGCCCAGCGGCATGCTTTACGGCGAGTACGACCTCGGTCAGCCTCACACTTCAATGGAGTTCTCCGATCCGCAGAAAGCGTTCCTGCGGACACGGGCCAACTCGATCGAAGGCGGCACCACCGAAGTCATGAAGAACATTCTGGGCGAGCGAGTGCTTGGCCTCCCTGGCGATGTCCGTACCGACAAAGACGTTGCCTGGAAAGAAGTTCCCCGCAACTAGCGGCGGCTCTCTTTCGAGGTGCGTCTGACGGCCCCAACAACTGATTCAAGCGCAACGTCCGCCACTCCAGCCAACAGCGGGCCTCACGATCGGCGACTCCGAGTCGCTGTCGTGACACTCGGGTGCATCGGCGTTCTGGCCTCAGCTACTGGCGGTTCCCCTCGGGATTCTCGGCGTGGGAATTCTCGCCGCATCTGTTTGGTCCGCAGCTAGACCGGGCCTCTCGTCGTCGGCCTATCGGTGATGATCGCTGCCGCCGGCGTTCTCAACGACCTGCGCACAGGCGGATAGACGTCGTTTCTGACTCTAAATTCATCTATATATTGATAAAATCTGCAAACGCGTACTACATCCGAACGTACGTTCGCTATACTACTATCCATGATGACGGGGACTCTGGCGGAGTCGCTTTCGCAGGCTCTCTCGACTGACCCAGATGGGTTGTCCGGGGAAGACCTGGCAACCCACGAACTTGCCCTGCAACGCCTCGATGCTCAGCTAGCCGCAGCCAAGTTCAAAGCAGCTGCAGCCGTTGCTCGCCGGCCGATGACCACCACATCGTTCCGTCGCCCCCAGCAGTGGGTCATCTTCGAGACCAGACAATCCCAGCGTCACGTGAACCGCGAGTTCCGGATCGCCAAAGTCCTCTCTGAACAGCTGCCGGCGGTGTTGGACTCGCTCGAACGAGCTGAGATCCAACGCTGCCATGCCGATGTCTTCGTCCGGCTGGCCGACCAAAAGCCACTCGCCGAAGCGCTCACCCGAGACGTAGAGGAACTGCTGGTGTTTGCTCGCACCCGCCAGTTCGTCGAGTTCGAAGCGTTAGCGGAAGCGTGGGCCACCATGATGGACCCCACCGACCCACGCGACCTCGACGAAGCAGCCCATCACAACCGCTCAATGGTTTGGACCGAACCCGTCGCCGGCGAAGTGCAGGTGGCGTTGCGGATGCCCACCGTCAACTGGGAACAAATCCACAACGGCCTCGAAGGCATCCTCGACCAGCTGTTCCTGGCCGACTGGGAACAAGCCCAAACCAAACACGGTGACAACACCACGGTTCAGGATCTTGAACGCAGCGACCGGCAACGCAACATCGATGCCCTGTTCCAGCTGCTTCGCAGAGGGATCGCGGCCGGCAGCGCCGACCCCGGAGCGACGGCCGTCGTCAACATCATCGTCGACCCACAAACCCTCGAAAACGAAGCCGACCGCCAAGCCGGCCGAACCACCCCAACACCCTCAATAACCGATCTTGAAAACTCCCGCTGCGAAACCAGCCACGGACGACCCGTCACGCCGTCGATGGCGTTGCTACTCGCCCTCTCCGGCCAAATTCGTCGTGTCGTACTCAACGCACCAAGCCTCGACATGTCATCTAAACAGAGACTGTTCACCGGCAACCTCCGGCAAGGCATCCTTATGAAACACCGATGGTGCAACCAAGACGGCTGCGAAACCCTGTCCCACCGATGCGAAGTCGATCACATCATTCCCGCCTCGCGAGGTGGACCAACCAACGAATCGAACGGCAGACCACTCTGCAGACCCTGCCACCGCCACAAAACCCGACTCGAAAACCTGGGCCTGGGTCAGACGATGCAACGGATCAACGATGAATCGGAACCGACGGCGCCCTAGCTGAGCAGAAGCTCGGGGGTCGAGCGCAGATGACCGGTGTCATTGAGGCTCAGCACCGAGCTCTCTCCCGACGATGCGAACATGAAGCGGTTGATGCTGGTGTAGTCAGGGTTGAAGAACATTCGGTCGGCGATCCCCAAGACCCGGGCTGCGATTATGTTGATAACACCGCCGTGACACACGACGGCCACCCGCTGACCCCGGTGACGTTCGACAATCTCGTCGATGGCTGGCATCAGCACGCCAGCAAAATCCGACCGTGTCATGGTCTCCTCGGATGCCACATAGGCCTTCCACTTCGCCTTGTCCTTCCGCAGCTCTTCCAGCGGGATATAGCTGCTCTCGCTGTGGTCGAACTCGCGGACTCGTTCATCGACGGAGGCTTCCAGCTCGAAACGACGCTCGAGGGGCTCACATGTCTGTCGGGCCCGAGCCATCGGGCTGACGTAGATGGCGTCGAGGTGTTCTGAAGCAATCCAGTCGGCCACAGCCGCGGCCTGGCGATGGCCAACATCGGTGAGATCGGGGTCGGCACCACCGGCCACTCCTTCAACTCGCTCCGGGCGTCCATGACGAATCACGATGAGTTCCATCGAGCGTCGAGGCTACGCCCCGGCATCGGCCCTAGCATCGATGCGTGACACGTCGCACCAAGATCATTGCCACTATCGGACCGTCGTCAGACAACCCCTCCGTGATGAAAGACATGATTGATGCTGGCATGAACGTAGCCCGGCTCAATCTGTCGCACGGCACACTCGAAGAGTCGCTCCAGCGCTTCCACCGGGTCCGAGCGGCCTCGGCCGAGCAGGGCGTTGAAGTCGGCATCATGGCCGACCTCCCCGGACCCAAGGTACGTCTCGGCCGCTTCGCCGAACCGCTCCTACTAGAAAACAATGCCGAGATCCTCCTGGAGCCAGGGGAGGGGATAAGCAGCGGCAACGTCTTCCCCGTCGCCTACGAGAGTCTGCTGAGCGACGTCAAGCTGGGCGACCGCATGGCTGTCGGTGACGGTTCGATCATTCTCGAAGTCATCGAGAACACTGGCAATGCGTTGCGCACCAAGGTGTGTTTCGGTGGCC
Source organism: Acidimicrobiales bacterium (assembly GCA_047638695.1). Classification (GTDB taxonomy): domain Bacteria; phylum Actinomycetota; class Acidimicrobiia; order Acidimicrobiales; family SZUA-35; genus JAHECQ01. Next base: position 29,748 of record JBLINY010000013.1, read on the forward strand.
TTGTGCAGGGTCGTCCCGGCCTACACATCCCTTCCGATCGTCTGCGACTGAGCTCCCCAACGGTTGAAGATCTCCGCTTGCTTGATGCCTTTATCGAGGTCGGCATCGACATGATCGCCATCTCGTTCGTACGCTCAGCTCACGACGTTCGACGAGTCGGTCTCGAACCCGCTCCCCGAGGCCCGCTCGTGGTGGCCAAGATCGAAACCAGAGCGGCGGTAGAAAACCTCGATGGCATCATCATGGCATCGGGTGCGGTGATGGTTGCCCGCGGCGATCTCGGCTCAGAGTGCGGCATCGAAGATCTTCCGCACCTCCAGAAGGACATTATTTCTCGGTGCATTGCCCTGGGCCGTCCGGCCATTACCGCCACTCAGATGCTCGAATCAATGGTGACCGCGCCGTCGCCTACGAGGGCTGAGGCATCTGATGTCGCCAATGCTGTGTTCGATGGAACCAGCTCGGTCATGCTGTCGGGCGAAACCGCTATCGGCGCCGATCCCGCGTTGGTTGTTTCGACCATGGCCCGCATCGCCGATCGGGCCGATCAAGAATTCGACTACGCCGGCTGGGCCCACCAGATCAAACGAGATCGCCTGTCCGAACCACAGAGCGTCGATGCCGCCGTTACCGACGTCATGACGATGGCAACGTGGCGGGCTGCCAGTGAGATGGGGGTGAAGGCAATCCTCTGCATCTCTCGATCCGGTTTCACCGTCCGAGCAATTGCCCGGTTCCGGCCTCAGGCCAAGATCCTCGGCTTCAGCCCCGAGCAGCGCACGCTGCGGCAGCTGACGATCAGCTGGGGCGCGACCCCATTGGCCATTGACCGGATCGACAACATCGATGCCACCGCAGAGCGAGCAATGGAGATAGCCAAGTCGCAGGGCCATGTTCGAAGCGGCGACATAGTGGCCGTGCTGGGGGGCAGCAGCGCTTCCGTCGGCTCCACTGACACGCTGCGCATGATTCGTTGCCCCTAAGACGCTCAACAGAGTTGTTTCGGGCCTCCGTGCCGTTTCGGGCATCAGGATCGGCTTCGCTCGAACGTCTACGACTCGCCCTTCTCGGCCAGGACCGCGTCGCATTCGTGTTCTCCGGTGGTGCCAGTCTTGGTGCCGTTCAGATTGGCATGCTTCGAGCGCTTTACGAGCACGACATCCACCCTGACGTCATCGTTGGCTGCTCAGTCGGTGCCATCAACGGTGCCACCTATGCCATGGAGCCCGGCATTCGAGGTCTCAATCGTCTCAGCAACATCTGGGGTCGGCTCGCCGACCGTCAGCCCGATCTGATGCCAAACCGATTGTTTCCCCTGGCGGTCCAGATGGGTCTGAGGAGCGAGGGCCTCCATGACCCCGACGTCCTGAGACAGCTGTTGGACGATGAACTTTGGGCCGACGACATCGGCGATCTCGAAGTGCCCTTCGCCTGTGTCGCCACCAGCCTCACCAAGGCCGACGAGCACTGGTTCGACGAGGGCCCACTCATACCCGCCCTGATGGCCTCCGCCGCCCTGCCAGCCGTCTACCCACCAGTCGAGATCGAGGGTGAGCTCTTCATGGACGGTGGTGTTGTACGAGAGGCGCCGGTTGATCAAGCCGCCGCTATGGGAGCCAACAAGATCTACCTCCTGCACGTCGGACACCTGGCGGAGATTCGCGAGCCAGACCTCGAGCGCCCGCTTGATGGCCTACTTCACGCCTACTGGGTCGCCAGGCACCGCCGCTTCGAAGAAGACCTGGAAGAACTCGGCAAACGATGTGAGCTGATCCGACTCCCGGCGGGAGATATTCCGCGTGTGCGGTTCGACGACTTCTCCCGTTCCCGCGAGCTGTCGCGGCTGGCTTACGAGGCGTCAGCGGCGTTCCTCAGCGCCGGTAGCCTCTCGTCATGAGCCAACCCATCAATCTCAGCGGTTCCGGACCACCCGAAACAGTGTTGGTCCCGGAACCAGACGAGCGGCTCGAAGCCCTCGCCGCCGCGCTGGCGGAGCCAGATTCATCTCGCCATGACGCCGTTGCCGCGGTGGTGGCTCGATGGCCGCGATTCCTCGACGGCTGGGCTCAGCTTGGCCAGTTGGGGCGCGACGACATCGAGCGCTATGCCGCCTTCCGGGTCGGGTATCACCGTGGCCTCGACACCCTTCGCCAGAACGGCTGGCGGGGCTCGGGCTACGTCCGTTGGAATCACGAGTCCAACCGAGGTTTTCTGCGCTCACTCGACGGGCTCAGAAAAGCGGCCGCGGCCATTGGCGAGACTGATGAGGAGGAGCGCATCGAGCACTTTTTGCACCAGCTCGATCCGCGCTGGAGCGAGGGCTACACGGGCGACGAGTCCTGAGCCCGAAGCCAACGTCGGGCCTGGCCCGCCAACCGCCAGTTGTCGGCGCCGTCCTTTGTGGCGGCGCCAGCCGACGGTTCGGCTCCGACAAGGCAATCGCACCTGCCGGGGAAGGCTTGCTCGGGCAACGCGTGGTCGGTGCCTTTCGCATGGCCGGAATCGATCCGGTAGTCGCCGTTGGCGGCACCGCCGGGGCGGTCCTTGGCGTTCCCACCGTCGCTGATCGAATGCCAGGTGAAGGGCCACTGGCAGCGCTGGCGACCATCTTGAACTGGGCCAACGAAGGATGGGTGGTCGTTGCCCCCTGTGATCTGCCGTTGCTTCAGCCCCAGCACGTCACCGCTCTCCTCGAGGGGCTGCACCCAGACCGGGCGAACGTTGCAACTGTTGACGGCACCCCTCAGCCGTCGTTGGCAGCCTGGCCGACCGCATGGGCAAGAAACATGCAACGGGAGGTCGACGCTGGCCAGCGGGCTTTGAGACAGGCGCTGACCGTGGGAGAGTGGAGAGCGGTGGTGCTTCCTGCAGAGGCTCTTGCCGACGCAGACACGAGAGAGGACCTCGACCGATTACTGGATTCTCACGACGGACCGACACCGAGAGCGTAGGCTCTGGTGCTGTCGCACCGCTGATAACCGACGCTGAAGCGCTCGAAGAAGTCGTCGAACAGGCGCTTCAGACCGACGTCTACGCCATCGACACCGAGTTCCACCGCGAACGGACGTACTTCCCGCAGGTCGCGCTGGTTCAGCTGGCCTGGAACGATCAGGTCGTGCTCATCGACCCACTCTCGGTCGATATTCGACCGATGGGACGGCTGCTCGATGGACCGGGTCTCTGCCTGCTCCACGCTGCCAGTCAAGATCTCGAAGTGCTCGAACTGGCCACCGGCTCGGTTCCTACTCGCATGTTCGACACCCAGATCGCGGCCGGGTTCCTTGGCATAGCGACCGGTTCGCTGGCATCGCTGCTCGACTCTTTCCTGGGCGTCACGCTTACGAAGGGCGATCGGCTAACCGACTGGTTGCGTCGTCCGCTCACTGACGACCAGCTTCGCTACGCAGCCGCCGACGTCGACAACCTGATCCAACTCTGCGACGTACTGACGGCAAAGCTCGAGGAGCGGGGACGGTTGGGCTGGGCCGAGAGCGAATCACAGCTTCTTCTCGAGCGGCCACGAGGGCGCCGGCCTCCAGAAGAGGCCGTGCACAGGATCAAAGAGGCTCGATCGCTGAAGGGCGAGACGGCTCGCATTGCTCAGGCCGTGGCGGCCTGGAGAGAACGGCGTGCCGCTGATCTCGACCTCCCCGTCCGTCAGGTTCTACCCGACATCGCCGTGGTCGCTGTTTCCCAACAGAAGCCCACGGCCGAGGCCAAGCTGCTCGACATCCGGGGGCTCGACAAGCGACACACCCGCGATGGTGCTGGCGCCGAAATTCTCACCGCCATCCAGGTCGGCAAGAACACGCCTGCCGACACCTCCCGCTCCCCGCGTCAGCCCGAGCTTCCGAAGGACCTTCGACCCGTCGTTACTCTGGTGACGTCATGGGTTAGCCAACTGGCCCGGGACCACAAGCTCGATCCCGCCATCCTGGCCACCCGAAACGACGTCGAGACCCTGTTGAGAAACGATCTCACCGGCCGCCTCAGCGCGGGTTGGAGGGCCGATCTGGTTGGCGAACCAATCCGACAATTGGTCGACGGCAAGGCAGCGTTGGCCTTCGAGGATGGCCGTCTGGTACTTGAAACCAGAAGCGGCGAAATGATTGCAAATAGCAGTCAATGACCAACCTTCCAGCGTTCGGTTCGCCGAATGGGCTCTCGGAGCCCTACACTGAGCCATTGACCTACCACCGCCTCGGCGATGGGCCAGAAATGAATTTCTCAGGAGCGTGCCCGTGAAAAAGGGGCGTCATCGCCGTTACGAAGAAGCTCGTGCGCTTAAGCGCAGCAACAACGACGACATCGAGGGTCTTATCGACCGTCTCGATGAAGATCCGTTCGATCTTCCCGTTACCAAAGAAGCCGGTCGCCTCACTGAGGTAGATGAAGCTGGTCGCCTCGTCGAGGCAGACGAAGAATACAGCTACGACGAGGACTGACTGCCCTCGGTTTCATCGAGGATTTCTCCGAGTTTCACTATTTCGGCCTCGATGACCACGCCGATGAAGATCCCGTCGCGGTCGGTGACCGCGATGATGTCGGAGTGTCCGTCTTCCATCGCGGCAACCACGTCGCGGAGCGTCCATGAGGGCGTCGCCGTCGGCAGATCGGTGGACGTCACGTCGGCCACCGTCGTGTGCTCCCACGCGTCGCGATCGATCTGCGAGCAGTCTTCAACCTTGCAGAGGCCGACGTAACGGTCGCCATCCACGACGGGAACCACCGTCTGACGGCGGCCCAGCGCGTGGACCCATACAAATTCTGACACGGTTGCATCGGGCGGCACGGTGAGAACGTCCGTCGTCAGGGCGGCCGTCACCGGCAAAGTGAAACGTCCCTCGAGGTGGCCGAGACGTTCAACCTGCTGACCGGCACTCACCGAGTGCCGCCCAGCGACGAGCTGCGAGACAGCGGCGGCGATAAGAGCCGGGACGACCGCCGACCCGGAGTTGCCTGTCGACTCAGCGACGAACATCACGGCCGCGATTGGTGTGCGATAGCCGGCGGCAAGGAACGCAGCCAAGCCCAGGATCGGCAGCAGTCGAACGCTTTCTGGGTTGATGCCGACTTCCTCTAGCCCGACTCCCACGAGGCGCCCGAGCAGCACGCCCTGCACCGCGAGTGGAATGAAGAGTCCACCGACCCCACCCGAACCAACCGTGACCAAGGTGGCCATGAAACGGAAGCCGAACAACAGGGCAACCAGTTGGAAGCTGCGCTCTTCGAGAAGCCACTCGACGGTGTTTACGCCCGGACCAAGGGTCAATGGCTCGCCGTAGAGACGATCGGACACGATCGCCAACGAACCCAGCAACAAGCCGCCGCCCAGCACGAGCCAATGGGTGGCCGTCGACTTAGCAATGAGCTTTGCCCGACGTACGAAGTGAGCGAATGCCCGACCGCCGACACCGGCGCCAACGCCAATGGCGAGAGCGGCCACGAGGTCGCCTGCACCCAAACCAATCGACCAGGCCTGATCGAGGAGCGCTTCAGGCTGAATGAAGGGCATCGAGATGAACGTCAGGTAGCTCGATGCCGACGCAAACAGAGCAGGGAGAAGGGCCCGGTGCGCCAGATCGTCTCGGTAGGGTGCCTCCAAAGCGAAAATCACACCCGTGGCTGGCGCTTGAAACACCGCGGCCACACCCGCTGCCGCCCCGGCAGTGAGAAGCAGCTTGACCGCATCGCGACCAAGCCACCGTTCCAATCGACGGCTGAGCTGCACACCAATGGTGGAGCCGGCGTAGATCGAAGGGCCCTCGACCCCGAGAGCGCCGCCCATGCCGATCGTGGCCACGCCGGCCATGAGACGGGCCGGCAGCGGGCGCCATGGCAGGTTGGGGGAGCGCGCGTGGTAGGCCGAGATGTACTCATCAGATGTGGACCCGGTAATTCCGCCCCCGACAAACCGCAACACAAGTGCGCTGATAGCCAGACCAACCATAGGGGCGATTGCCTGTGCCCACAGCGGGAGTTCGACAAGTCGGTGGAAGAAGACATCGAGCGTGATGTAGTCGAAAGCGGCAACGACCAGCCCAACCAGAATGCCCAGGCCGACGGAGGCGCCGGTGAGCTGTGCTCCTTTCGCCTCCGGCAGGAAGCGCTCGAGATTCCGCTTCATCTTGACGAGCCAGAACGCGACGCACCAAGCGTCACCGGCGTGGACATCCCATCGGCTCGGATTTGGTCTAGTTGGTCGGCGAGACGGATGTAGATCTCTTCGCCCACCATCTCGACCAGCTCGTCACGACACGTTTCGTAAACAGGATTTGCCGCGTGGTACGCAACCGGCTCCTCGATACACCACCAGTTGAAGTCCTCGCCGCCACCACCCCAGTCGCGCCGCTCCCAGGCACTGACGAAGACGGTGTCGTGGCCGTATTCGTCGCTGTGAACGTCAAGATGGATCGGCACCTGCCAGCACACGTCGGGCTTCCAGTCGAGTGGACGTTCGCCGCGCTCGAGTGCCGCTCGGTGTAGGGAACAACCGGCACCACCGGGAAAGTCGTCGCGATTCAAGAAGATGCAGGCGCCCTCGGCCTTGCGAGTGACCCAATCGCCGGAGGAGTTTTTCTTGAACGGTCCGCCCTTCTTGAGCGCTCGCTTTCGGTACTGCCAATTCGAGTCGTCGAGTAACGCGGCATAGGCGGCGACGTTGTTGAGATCCTCCTCATCGGCCAGATGGGCCCCATGGATACAACATCCGAATGTGTCGGGGGTGTCGGGCTCTTCGCCGACTGATAGGCAACCATCGCCGTAGATGCAGTTGTAGCCGGACAACAAGAACGACACGTCGAAGAGCCACAGGTCGGCTTCCGCATCGACGAGAGAGATCCAGCGGTGGCCATCTGCAGCAGGCAATTGGCCAGCGGGCGGCTGGGTCCCTTGGGGAGGAATGACCACGGGCTCGACACTATCGGGCAGACTCAAAGCCGATGGATCATTCCGAGCGCCTCGAAGACATTCGCCAACGCCTCGTAGCGATGAGCGACGAGCTCGAGGATCTCGGGCTCGATGTACTGCGCCAAGCCGTCGATGCCGGCGCCGAGAAAAGGCCTCCGTTGGAACGGACGATCGTCACGGCCCGGCGAGCCATTGACAAGGCGGCGCGATCGCTCGAAGCGTGACGGCTCAGAGCGGCGCGGCGAGCCTCAGATCGAGTCGTCAGACTCCGGCTCGAGCTCGTGCATTGGACCCGGGCTCGAGGCGACTTCGACCCCGCCAAGATCATTCACCCTCAGAATGAGCTGATTCAACCGAGCGAACGAGCGATTGTCGAAGCGAAACGCGATTCGGGGGAGCTCAGGCACGTCGCCATCGCGACGCTCGGTGTCGGTGACTTCAATAGCGTCGATTGTGCCTTCGACGACCATGTCACCGAACTCGGTGTTCAGCTGGTCGATAGCCGCCGGGCCGAGTGCACGACGAAGGCGCAGCACCAGGCGCTTACCAACATAGCGCAGCGAATGGAAGCACGAGTAGTAATGACAGATGTACTCGACCGCTTCGTCAGGATCGTGGGTGTGGAGGTAAAGGCTGGTGTCGGCTTCGTTGATCATTCCTCCGCCACCGAGGCCTTCCTCGACGAATCGTTCCCAGCTGTTCCAATAGTTCGAACCCGGATGATCAAGGAGCACGATGGGGGCCGGCGCACTCTTACCGGTCTGGATGAGGGTGAGCAGCTCGAAGCTCTCGTCGAGGGTGCCAAACCCACCAGGAGCCAGTGCAAACGCGTCGCTCTCCTTCATAAAGAAGAGCTTCCGGGTGAAGAAGTAGCGAAAGGTGGCCAGTTTGGGGTCGCCGTCAATGATCTCGGCTGCCCGTTGTTCGAACGGCAGCACGATGTTCACACCAAAGCTGTTTTCGACCCCGGCACCTTCGATCGCTGCGGTCATCACACCGGGACCTGCGCCGCTAATGATCATCCAGTCCTTCCGAGCCATCCGCTCGGAAAAAGCCTGGGTGATGGCGTAATCGGGATGATCCGGCGCTGTTCGGGCCGAGCCAAAGACCGTGACCTTCGAGCGATCGCGGTAGGGCGAAAAGACCTTCCACGCGTTGTGCATCTCGACCAGCGACTGTGACGCAATCTTGAGTTCAAGCCGATCAACGTCGTCGGCATCCATATCGAGAGTGGTGACAAGCAGTCGACGGACCAGGTCATCGTTGGCATCGAGCCCGACCTGGGCCAATAACTCGGTAAGCAGCCGATCGACCGACTCGTCGCCAAAGGTGTTGCGGCCCTTCGGTGCGGTCACGATGTGCTGGCGTCAGACTGAAGTTGCTTCACCAACCTGACCATAGAGCGTGGTGCGCTCGACCACGGTGCGGCCCAGAGGTTCGAACTCGCGCTTGAAGTCATCCGGTGTCATTTCTTGGCCATGGGCAGCCCCGGCGGCGCGAGAGATGTTCTCATCCATCAGCGTTCCGCCTATGTCGTTGCAGCCAGCCTGGAGGAGCTGTTTGACACTGTCGGTACCGATCTTCACCCAACCCGACTGAATGTTGTCGATGTAGCCGCGATAGGCGATGCGGGCCACGGCATGGATCATCAAGTTCTCGCGGAAGGTCGGGCCACGTCGGGCCTTCTTCTGGAGGTAGATAGGTGAAGCCATGTGAACAAACGGAAGCCCGACGAACTCGGTGAAGCCCCCGGTTTCGGCCTGCAGGTCGCGAGTGATCAACAGGTGCTTCACCCAATGCTCCGGCGACTCGACGGCACCAAACATCATGGTGACGTTCGAGCGGAGACCCACTTCGTGAGCAGTCCGGTGGGCGAACAGCCATTCCTCGGTGTCGATCTTGTCCGGGCACAGAATGGCCCGAGCGTCATCGCTGAGAATCTCCGCTGCGGTGCCCGGAAGCGACCGAAGCCCGGCATCCATACAGCGACGGAGATAGTCCGCCAGCGGCTCACCGAGGCGCTTGGCCCCTTCGGTGACCTCCAGGGCCGTGAAGCCATGGATGTGCATCTCTGGCACCGCTTCCTTTACCGCCCGGGCGACGTCGATGTAGTAATCGCCGTCGAAGTCGGGATGGATGCCACCCTGCAGGCAGACCTCAGTCGCCCCCTTGGCCCAGGCTTCGGTGACCCGCTCCTGCATCTCTTGGAGCGTGAGCAGGTAGGGCTTGCCTCGCAGGTTCAGACTCATCGGCCCCTTCGAGAAGCCGCAGAAACGGCATTTGAAGGTGCAAACGTTGGTGTAGTTGATGTTGCGATTGACCACATAGGTGATCTCGTCGCCGACGATTTCCTTGCGAAGGTCATCAGCCAGGCGGGCAACGGCCGACACCTCGGGACCGCGGGCCGAGAACAACGACAAGAGTTCATCAGTGCCTGTCTCCTGCCCCAGCCGCACGCCTTCGATCACTTCAGCGACCCGGCCGCTGATGGGTCGATCGTCGGAGATCAGGTCGGGAGGAGTGCTCGGTGCGCCCGAATACCACTGAGTCGAGCGGTCACCGATGAGAATCACATCGGCACCGTCGTCGCCCTGACTAACGAACTCGGCCTTCTCCGGAAATTGAGCGCCGGGATCGTCGCGCCCCATGCCCTCTGAGTCTGACCGATCAAGCACGCCGAAACGAGTGTCGGCATGTACCCACTCGGTTCCGTAGTCGGCGGAGTTGTAGACATCGCCAATTCCGGTGACGGTGCGGGCGAACTCGGGATAGATCGTGAGACGAGGTGCCAGAGTGAAGCCTCGGTCCTCGGTGATTTGACGTAGGCGAGCGAGCTCGGGCCAGGGGCGCTCGGGGTTCACATGGTCGGCGGTGATGGGGGACACGCCACCCCAGTCGTCGATACCTGTGTCGAGCAGCTTGCCGTAGTCGTCACTGAGATTTGGTGGCGCCTGCAGATGGACGTCGGCCGGCAGAATCAGCCGGGCCAAGGCAATGGCCCGGAAGTAGGCGTCGTCGGGGCAGGGGTCACTCTTCCACATTGCTGTTCCGGCTTTTGGAAGGAAGTTCTGAACAATAACTTCCTGGACATGACCGAAGCGGCGATGACTGGCGGCAATGGCTTCGAGCGCATCGACCCGATCCTGCTCGTTCTCGCCGATACCGACGAGAATTCCCGTGGTGAAGGGAATCTTCAGCTCGCCGGCGGCATCGAGGGTGGCGAGCCGTCGGGCCGGCTGTTTGTCAGGTGCGTTCCGGTGGCATTCGAGGTCGTCACGCAGGGACTCGATCATCATGCCTTGACTCGGCGACACTCGCCGCAGCTGCTCGAGCTCGTGCGGATGCAGAGCTCCGGCGTTGGCGTGGGGCAACAAGCCTGTCTCGGTCAGAACCAACTGACACATAGCCTCGAGGTAGTCAACGGTGGAGGCGTAGCCTCGTTCGGCCAACCATTCGGCTGCAGCCGGATAACGGAGCTCGGGCCGTTCACCGAGCGTGAAGAGCGCCTCGTGGCAGCCAGCCCGTGCACCCTGTTTGGCGATCCGCAGAACCTCGTGGGGCTCGAGGAAGACGTTCTCGAGCCTGGCCGGTGGCTGGGCGAACGTGCAATACCCGCATTGGTCCTGACACAACATGGTCAGGGGAATGAACACCTTGGGTGAGTACGTGATGCGAGTGCCGAACGCCGCATCGCGCAGAGCGGCTGCCCGCAGCATCAGCTCCTCGGTAGTGAGTTTCAGCAAGTCGCCGGTTGCAGTGTTCCCGGTTGCAGTGTTGATAGTGGTCACGTTTCGTTCCTCCGACCGGGGCCGGGACGGCTCCGGATATGACGTGGGGTGATATCTGTTTCGCAGTTCGGGCACTCGACACGTTGCTCGAGCGGAGTACCGCACAAGTCATGGACGAGCACGGTGGCCGGCTGGCCATCCGCCATCCAGCGATCGCCCCAGCCCATCAGTGCGATGAGGGCAGGCGAGAGATCGCGGCCTTTGTCGGTAAGTCGGTACTCGTACCGCACCGGGCGCTCCTGATAGGGCAACTTCTCGACAACGCCGCTGTTGACCAGCTTCGTGAGTCGAGCAGACAAGAGATTCTTGGCGATCCCTAGGCTCTCTTGAAGTTCAGAGAAGCGATAGACGCCTCGGAAGATGTCTCGTAGCACCAACACCGTCCAGCGGTCGCCGATAACGGCCAGCGTGGCGGCAATCGAACATGTCGATTGGTCGATGGAAGCGTCCACGTCCTGCATAACAGGCAGCAACGTAGGTGAGTTGGTTTCGATTTGCAACTCAATCAGTTGAGAATCACTACTGACCCGCCGAGGTTGACGGTCATACCTTTCCGCTAAGATCGAACACATGTTCGATCTTAAACCAGTTCAAGGGAGCCTCCTGGCTACGGGAGCACCCCAAGTACCAACGGGACTGGGGACCGTAACCCGGATCGACCTGGGGCACGGTGCGTGGATCGATTGGGCCAGCGATTGGTTACCTGGCGCTGACGAGTGGTTGGACCTCATGGCGCGCGAGCTTCCCTGGCAGCAGGCCGAACGACCGATGTACGAGCGCATGGTCGAGGTGCCGCGGCTCATCTGCTCGTTCGACTCGCCTCACGACGAACGTATTCCCCTCGACCTACTTCGATTGCGACCCGTCTTGGAAGCTGCCTACGGACGGTCGCTGCCCCGCATCGGGGCGAATTGGTATCGTGATGGCAACGACAGCGTTGCCTTCCATGCCGACAAGGTGCCGTTCCCTGGCGATTCCCTCGTTGTCATCGTGGCAGTTGGCGAACGCCGACCCTTCCACCTCCGGCCCCGCCGGGATCCAGACGGACGTACCCTCGAAGGACCAACCCATCGCTTTGCCTTTGGGCGCGGCGACCTGCTGGTCATGGGCGGCACTACGCAAGCCTATTTCCAGCACGGCGTGCCAAAACAAGCCGGCGACCGGACCCGGGTAAGCCTTATGTACCGCGACTAGCGGCTGATCTCCTCTGCGCGGGTGCCGAGCGTCTCGAGCACTTCGTCGAAGCTCTTGGCGAAGCTACTGACCCCTTCGACTTCAAGTTTGGCTGCGACCTCTTCCAAATCGATACCGAGCGCAGCCAAGTCAGCCACAACTTGGTGGGCTGCCGCCGGATCAGCGTCGACGGTGCGAGCTACCGTGCCGTGGTCGTCGAACGCTAGCAACGTAGCGTCAGGCAGCGTGTTGACGGTGTTGGGTCCAACGAGGGTGTCGACGTACAACGTGTCGGGATATGACGGATCCTTCGTCGAGGTTGATGCCCACAGCGGTCGCTGCAAACGAGCGCCCCGCGCCGCGAGCGCATCCCATCTCGGACCCGAGAATGTCTGACCAAAACGTTCATAGGCAATCTGCCCCTGCGCCACCGCGGCCTTGCCCCGCAGCGCTTTGGACTCGTCGGTCCCGATCTCGTCGAGTCGTCGATCGACCTCGACGTCGACGCGACTGATGAAGAACGAGGCCACAGACGACACCGACGAAAGATCGTCGAGCGCACACGCTTCGAGCCCGGCGAGGTAGGCCTCCATCACCGCGGCATAGCGGTCGAGGCTGAAAATGAGGGTGACGTTGATCGATCGACCCTCGCTAACCAGAGTCTGGACGGCGGGAACGCCCTCAATGGTTGCCGGCACCTTGATATAGACGTTGGGGGCATCAATCCGATCATCGAGCTCGCGGCCCGCTGCGATCGTGGCGGCTTCGTCGTGGGCGAGCGCCGGGGACACCTCCACCGACACGTAACCGTCTTCGCCGCCGGATGCCTCGTGAACCGGGCGCAGGAATTCAAGAGCTTGCCGGATATCACCGACCACGAGTTCCCAGTACGCATCTTCCACCGATGTTCCCGCCTTCACCAGGCTGGTGAGTTCGGCGTTGTAGTCGTCGGTGTCGATCATGGCCTTGGCGAAGATCGATGGATTCGAGGTGAGACCTCGCACGCCACGGTCGATCCACGCTTGTAGCTCGCCCGTCGCCATCCAACCTCGACGGAGATTGTCGAGCCAAGGGCTCTGTCCCTGCTGGTCGTAGAGATCGTGCAGTCGTGCCATGGTGAGGCCTTTCGCTTGTAGATCAGCCGCCAACGGCGGCCAGAAGTTCTTTCACTGCATCGGTGACGTTGCCGACGTTCATTCCCAATTCGCTGAGCACGGTCGATCCTGGCGCTGACGCCCCAAAGCGATCGATACCGACCGCGAGATCGGCATGTTCGCCCCAGCCTTGGGTAATGCCGGCCTCAACCGACACGGTGGGAACGTCGGGCGGCAACACGGCATCTTGTTCATCGAACGACAGGTTGGCGAACGCTTCCCAGCAGGGCATCGAGACGACACGGACCGCAATGCCATCTGCACCAAGGGCTGCGGCCGCTTCCATGCAGAGCGCCACCTCGCTGCCGGTACCAATCAACACCGCGTCGGCATCCTCGGCATCGGACAGGACGTAGGCACCCTGGCTCACACCCTCCACCGATGAGTGGGCGAGAATTGGCAAATCCTGACGACTGAGGATGAGGGCCGTCGGCCCACTCGCGTCGAGCGCTAACTTCCACGCGCCAGCCGTCTCGGTCGCATCGGCGGGGCGGATCACGCGAACACCCGGGATGTTGCGGAGGCTCATGACATGCTCAATCGGTTGATGGGTCGGCCCATCTTCGCCGACGCCAACCGAGTCGTGGGTCCAGACAAAGATGCACTTTGCGTTGGACAGACCGGCCAGCCGCACCGAAGGCCGCATGTAGTCGCTGAAGACCAAAAAGGTGCCGCCGAAGGGGAGGGTGCCGCCGTGATGAGCAAGCCCGACCATCGCCGCACCCATCGCATGCTCGCGAACACCGAAGTAGACCTGACGGCCCCCCGGGTCGTCCGCACCCTGAACCCCCAAGTCCGGCAGCATCGTGCCGGTATTGCCGGTGAGATCAGCCGACCCACCAATGAGTCCTGGAGCCTGGGAAGCCAGAGCCGTTAGAACAGCTTGCGACGCCTTGCGGGTTGCCATCTTCTCGCCCGCGATGAAGTTGGGAAGGAAATCTTCCCAACCGGCGAGCCCGGTGCCGGCCCAAGCCGCATCCCAGGCTGCACGATCGTTCGTGGAGTCGGTGCCCACGTGGGCGGCAAACCGACTATTCCAGTCGTCGTGAGCTGCTCCGCCTCGGGCGCCAGCCTCGCGGTAGTAGGCGAGCACAGCATCGGGCACCCAGAAGGGCTCGTCAGGTATGCCCATCACCGCTTTGGTTGCAGTGATGGAAGCATCGTCGAAGGCCAGGCCGTGGGCTTCATGGGTGTCGGTATGATCTGGCGACGGGAACCCAATGTGTGTCCGCAGAATGATCAGCGACGGTTTGTCTTCGACCGACTTTGCCCGGTCGATGGCTCCCTCGATGGCGTCGAGGTTTTCGGCCTCTTCGCCCAGGTCATTGACATCCCAGCCATAGGCAGCGAAGCGGGCGGCAGCGTCGTCGTGGAGCGCCAACTCGGTGACGCCATCGATCGTGATGTGATTGTCGTCGTAGAACACGATCAGACGTCCAAGCCCGAGGTGTCCGGCCAGCGAAGCTGCCTCGTGACTAATCCCCTCTGATAGGCATCCGTCGCCTGCGATCACGTAGGTGTAGTGATCGCTGAGTTCAGACCCGAATCGGGCACGGTGGTTGCGCTCTGCAATCGCCATACCGACACCGTTGCCTAGCCCTTGGCCTAGGGGCCCCGTTGTGACTTCGACACCGGCGGTGTGTCCAACCTCCGGATGGCCCGGCGTCGCCGAGCCCCATTGCCGAAAGGCCTTGAGATCATCGAGTTCGAGACCCTGCCCAGTGAGGTGCAGCATTGAGTACAGCAATATCGACGCATGACCGTTCGACAGAATGAGCCGGTCGCGGTCGGGCCAACTCGGATCGGCGGCGTCGTAGGTCAGGGCCCTGGTAAAGAGCACATGAGCCAGCGGGGCAAGCGACATCGCCGTGCCCTGGTGACCCGAATTGGCGGCCCGAGGACCGTCCATGCCGAGAGCCCGGATGACATCGATGCCGCGCTTCTCAAGTTCGGCGTCAGCTTTGTCGTTCACCGTCTGTTACCCCACTTTTCATGCGACGAGGGCCGTCGACTCCGGGGAACACGCTAGCCCTTCCCACTAGGGAAAAAGCAGGACCATTGCGGTGAATCCGTGCACAGCATTGACCTGACCAATCGGACCCAATTCGCCAGCACAAAACATTCCGGCAACGCCGCCCGTGGTGGCCTCGCTGATCAGAGCTGCATCATGACTCGGTTCGGCAAAAAGATGGGCGCCGCGACCGTTGCAAGTGAACACCAGGGCACCCGCAGCCAAGGCCGTATCCGGCAGCAGGTGTTCGAGATCTTCGTGAGCCGATGCGGCATCGCGCACCTGGAACTGCACCGTCTGACCCACCGCCACCTCGGCTCCGACCGCGACCCAACCGTTCTCACGGTCGGCCCCCAGAACACCCCGAATGAGAAAGTCGCCACGCTCGAAGACGGTTGACTGCTCGTTGACCACGATGCCGATGTGCAACCCCTGCGATGCACAGAGCCGGTCCCGGGTCGAAAGCTCGGCCACCATCTCATTCAACCGATCGAGCGCTGGGGCACCGCCCAACTGTTGAATCATCTGGCCCGAGCTCGCCGTGATCGTCCACGGCTTGCCAACCGGGCGACAGCCCTGACTGACCACCGGAGCAACAACTCCCGGGGGCAAAATCACACCGACCGCGCCGTCTTCGAATTGATGACCGTTGAGCCAGAGTCGATTGGCGGCGGGGCCAAGAGACGCCAGACCACCAGCCAGAGCAGTCTCGGCCGAGTCCTCGGCCAGCTGATCTATCAGCGCATCAACAGCGAACGTGTAGGGATCGGCCAGCACCAACAGGGTGCTGCCCGACTCGATGTCGGTGGGCAAACCGGTAACAAGAGGCGGCGAACCGGGCAGCGTCTCGAGCCGGCAGGGGGCCACACGGCCGGTGTGTCCGGCCCACACCACGATGGCGCTGTCGTTCTCGACTTCTTCGCTTCCGCCGAGCACACCGCTGGCTGTGACAGCCAACACGTTTCCCGGTTGCAGAAGCAGCGTCACCGTCTCGACCGCGTCGGGCAGGTGAGCGGCCATGGCCCCCGAGACCATCACCACGACCAGGTCAGGGCCAACCCCGACAGAGTCGACAACGGAACCAATTGCCTCGGCGACAGCGACAGCTGGCTCCGGGTGTCTGGAAAGCCCCGACGCGTATCTGTTCATTCGACCGGCGGCATCAAGGTGTAAGGCACCACCTGGGTCGAACCATGGTCAATACGGCAATGAGCCAACACCGTGCCGTACTCCTCGAAGGCCAACTCGGCCCGCACCAGGCGGTAGTTGAACTTACCCGGCTCAATGTCGAGAGGCTGCACGTTGCGGGCCAGCGGCTCGGCTTCGGGGTCGCTGCCAATCATGCGGAAGACGACCTCGAGTGCACCGACGCCCTTGCCGTCTGGCGCCTCCCAGACCAACACCACGAGATGGGGAGCGACCGTGCAGGGGACCGGAGCGGGTGCCGGAGCCGAGAACTGGATGCCGCTGAGGTCGATACGGGTCGACGGGCCGGGAACCGAGCGGAGCTCGATGTCCTCCATGAACAGTGCGGCGATGATCTCCATCCCTGTAGTGTCCTCCACCGTGAGGGATGTCCCAACCCGAGAAGCGATTCTTCGTGAAGCGAAGGACTGTTTCGCCAGGCAGGGTTTTGAAGGAACATCGCTGAACGACATTGCGGCTGGCGTCGGTATTCGTCGCCCAAGCCTGCTGCATTACTTCGCCTCCAAAGAGGCGATCTATCAGCAGGTCCTACTCGATGCCCTCGAAGACTGGGGTCGCCAGGTCGACCAGGCTCGAATCGGGGAGCTCGATGGCTGGGAGAAGGTCGATGCCGTCCTCGAGGCCAGTTTCGATTTCTTCCGCACCAACCCGGAGATCGTGCGGATCGTTCGCCGCGAGGCACTGTCGGAACAGGGCCCTCTGGGGCTGAACCTCGGAGAAGCGTTGCGGCCCTACTTCTTGCGGTCCGTGGCCTTCTTCAAACGAGAGATGGCGGCCGGCTTGTTCCGAGACCAAGACGCGGAGCATCTCGTGGTGACCGGGTACGGCGCCCTTCTCACGTATTTCTCGGATCAATCAATGCTGCGGGGACTACTCGACGACGATCCCATGAGCATCGTGTCGCTCGAGCGGCGCTTTGCCCACATGAAACAGTTCATCCGAGCCGCCCTCGAGCCTTGACCACCGGGAGTCTCACGACTCGCCGAGCGTGAACTCCTTCGTTTCACCCCACCCGAACCGCAGATCCCGCCCCTGCACCAACACGGCAGTGACCTCCATTGGGATGGCCACGTCAGGTAACGATCTGGTGAAAGGCTGCTCGCTTGCATGGTCGTGGCTGAGCTCGCGAACCTCATAGACCTCGTTCCCGTCGACGCTCGTGACACGCCAGGCATCGGCGTATCGCTGGGGCGAGTCGTAAAGAGAACTGAGTGTCACCGCCACGTCGTACGTGCCGCTGCTGGTCGCGGCGAAGACAGCATCGATCACGACAGGGTGTCGCTGCTCGAGCGCTCCGTCGCGAGGTGCGGTATCCGCGACGGAGATTTCGCCTGCTGCGGTGTCGCTAGCCGCTGAACTGCTGTCTGTTGAACAGCCGGCCGCGGCGAGCAAAACGGTGAGCAATCTGGCGACGAACACTCCGGGCACACGCATTGACCAAGGTTAGGATCGACCGCGCCTCAACCGGGTGCAGCATGCACTCGAATCCGTGTGGCGCTACGCCAGGTACAAGCAGCGCTAACTTAGCCCCACGATGTTGCCGGCCAAGACGATCAGACGGTGGCTGCCCTTGGCACTACTTTCGCTCCTCGCCATCTTGGCCTGGGTCGCAGCAGGTAGGGCTGACATCGACGAAGCCAGCACCGAACCCATCGTCTACGCAGAGATGCTCGGCTCGCCCGTGCTGTCTGCCCGCCGGATTCCGCAGACGCTCCAGGAACCAATCGCCCGCGAGGCACTGGCCCCAACAATCGACACCGTCCTCACGAACTCCACGCCGGACACCTGCCTCATCGTTTCGATTGATGGCCGCATTATCGGCCAGCAAAATCCCACCCAGCCTTTGGTACCGGCGTCGAATCAGAAGCTCGTCACAACCTTCACCGCTCTTCAGACGTTCGGCGCTGATGCCACCTTCCGTACCTTGGTTCGAGCCGATGCCACGCCAACCGCAGGCGTTCTCGACGGGAACCTCTATCTGGTCGGCGGCGGCGACCCCTTCCTCGGAACGGACAACTGGTGGTCCCAGTACGACGATCTCAACGGCCGCGCCCATACTCGCCTCGAAGATCTCGCCGACTCCGTTGTTGCCGCCGGCATCACCCAGGTGACCGGCTCGGTCATCGGCGACGAGTCGTACTTCGACAGCGAACGAACCGGCATCTGGGCCCAACGATTGATCGACAGCAATCAGTCGGGCCCGCTAAGCGCGCTTGCCGTGAACGAGGGCTACCGCCAATGGCCCGAGGTCTACGAAGGAAGCTCTCGTCCGCGAGTCCCTTCGGAGAACCCGCCGCTCTTGGCTGCCCAGCTGTTCAACGACCTCCTTACCGAACGCGGTATCACGGTCGATACCGAAAGCCAGGTTGGCAAGGCTCCCTCAACGGCGCTCGAAATAGCGGCCATCAGCTCGCCACCACTTGCCGAACTGATCACCCACGTGAACTCATACAGCCACAACTTCGGAGCCGAAATTCTGGTCAAGCATCTCGGCCTGAACGCATCGGGATCAGGCAGCACGCCAAGCGGGACCGCGGCCATCAATGCCCATCTTCGACAGAACGACTTCCCAATGTCCGGCGTCACTATCGTCGATGGCTCCGGCCTGGCCGAGACCAATACACTGACGTGCAGCTTGCTGGCGGCTCTGCTCGACAGCGCAGGACCGGATTCGATCTTCGCCCAGTCGCTTAGCATCGCCGGTGAACGCGGCAGCCTCATCCGACGTCATGTCGAAACTGCGGCTCAAGCCCGACTGCTGGCCAAGACCGGCACGCTGAATGACGTCACCGCCCTCTCTGGATTTGTGTTGTCATCCATCGATGAAGGCACCGCGTTGGTGTTCGCCTACATCGTGAACGGCGAACTCGCCGGTCAAGACGAGACCATTCGAGGTCTGCAGTCTCCCTTCGTGGAAGACCTCGTTCTCTATCCTCAAGCTCCGGCGATTGATGCCCTAGCTCCCTTGCCTACAACGCCGATCGAGGCTCTGCCAGCCGACGAAAGCACAGGCTGATGACCCGTCTTCCGCAGTTTCCCCTTGGTTCGATCTTGCTGCCCACCATGGTGCTACCGCTTCACGTCTTCGAACCGCGCTATCGGGTGATGATCGACGAGCTCGTCGCAGGCGACCGCGAGTTCGGCGTTGTCATGATCGAGCGCGGTACCGAAGTAGGCGGCAACGACGTACGCCACAACGTTGGCACGGTTGCCCGAATTCTCGAGGCCGAGACGTTCGACGATGGCCGTTCGGCGCTGGTCACCCTCGGAACTCGTCGCTTCAAAGTAACTTCCTGGTTACCGGATGATCCCTACCCGGTCGCTGAGGTCGAGTTTTGGCCCGACGAACCTCCGGTCACCGTGACACGAGCCGACCTCGACCAAGCGGTGGCCAAACTTGAACGCTGTGTTGAGCTTGCACGCCGTGCCGGGGTGGACCTGGGCAAGCTGCCTGAACTCAGCGATGAAATCGAGCTGGCATCGATGCAGGTGGCGGCGATGGCACCTATCGCCGCGTTCGACAAACAAAAGCTTCTCGAGGCCGCTGGCCCCGACGCTCGCGTGCCGATGCTCGATCGAGCGTTGGCCGACGCCATCGAGCTAATCGAATTTCAGCTGGGCGATAACTAGCCCACATTCACGTGGCGCAGGGATCGTATTCGCTTAGACTCCGGCCTGGGCGACCGCTACTTCGTTAGCGGGTCACCATCAAGACCGATGGGCTGACTGCAGGAGAACCAGGATCGTGGCAAACCCGAATCCGCTCGAAGGGGCGCAGGAAATTCAGAAGATGCTGGTCTCCTACGCCAAGCAGGAAACGGTGGAGCCGCTCAAGACGCTCGGCCGCTTCCTAGCCTTCGGTGTCGCCGGCGCCCTGTTCGTCTTCCTTGGGAGCTTCTTTCTCGGTCTCGGCGTGCTGCGGCTTATTCAGTCCGAAACCGGCAGCACGTTCGGTGGCGGCAACTGGGCGTCCACCGTTCCCTACCTGATTGCTTTGGCGGCCCTGCTCGCGATCATGGGATTCATCTTCATGCTGTTCATGAGGGCCAAGAAAAGGGTGATGACATGACCGACGCCAAGATTTCTCCTAACGACATCGAAACGAAGTTTCGCGATATCCAGGGGCAGGTCGACTCGGTCGCCGAGGACGGCAAGAAGAAGGCTCTCATCGGCGGTGGAGTTGGCGCCGTGATCATACTCCTGCTCATCTACATCCTGGGTCAGAAGTCGGGCAAGAAGAAGAGCACCGTGCTCGAGATCCGTCGACTCTGATGTTCCGCAAGCTCCTCACCCTGGCCGTCCGCGGCACGGTTAAAGGCCCGGCCAAGTCATGGGTCTTCACGTCGGCGGCCGCCATGCTTTGGGGCTTTGTCACCAAAAAGGCAAGCAAGAAGGAACTCATTGATCTGTCAAAGACCCGACCTGGCGACAAGATCATCATCGAGCATCTCGACATCACGCACAAGCAGCAGATGAAGCAACTGAAGCGGTCGAAAAAGGATGACAAGCTGCTGGCCGAAGAGGCCAAGCGCGATCGTAGGGCGGCAAAGAAGCTGGCCCGACAGGGCTGACCGTTCACTCATGTTGGTTGTCCTTCGAAACCCACGGCGTGAGATCGAAATGCGCGGACCTATGTCTGTGCAAAAGCTGCTGAACAAACTCGAGTTGAATCGAGAGTCGGTGCTGGTCATCCAGGGCGACACGTTGGTGCCTGCCGATGCCACCCTGGCCGACGAGGACACGGTCGAGATCCGGCCCGTCATCAGCGGTGGGGCGGTCGCGGAGTGAAGTGCAGAGTCTGCAGGGGCCCAGCCCTCATCGATATCCGTCGCCACAACGCCAACTTCTGTTCCGACCACTTCCTGAAGTACTGCCGCGATCAGGTCGAGAAGGCTGTCCACGAGTTCGACATGCTGCAACCCGACGACCGCGTGCTCGTCGCCGTCTCGGGCGGCAAGGACAGCCTGGCGGTGTGGGATCTCCTGCACGAGCTGGGGTACGCCGCCGACGGCCTGTACGTTGGTCTTGGCATCGGCGAGTACTCCGAAACCTCAGGCGACTACGCCAGAAGATTCGCGGCCGATCGCGGCCTCACCCTCGTCGAGGTCGATCTGCGAGAGAGCTACGGCTACGACATTCCAACGGCATCCGCCGTTACCCGGAGGGTGCCGTGCTCGGCCTGCGGAATGTCGAAGCGACACGTGTTCGATAAAGCAACGCTTGATGGCGACTACGACGTTCTCGTAACCGGCCATAATCTCGACGATGAGGCTGCCGTCTTGTACGGCAATGTCATGCGCTGGCAGATCGACTACCTAGCTCGGCAACGACCGGTGTTGCCCAGCGGCAGCGGCTTCCCCCGCAAGGTCAAGCCGCTGGTTCGACTTACCGAACGCGAGATGGCCGCTTACTGCGTACTCCGCGGCATCGACTACCTCGTCGAGGAGTGTCCGATGGCAGCGGGCAACAAACACCTTCAGTACAAAGAGTCCCTGAACGCCACCGAGCAGCAGTCCCCGGGCTCGAAGCACGACTTTTACTTCAGCTTCCTCCGAAAGGCCGCAGATCGTTTTGACGACGACCCTTCTCGCGAGACGGTCGGCACCTGCGAACGATGTGGCGGGCCCGCGGGTAGCGAGATTTGTTCGTTCTGCCGGCTGGTCGAGCGGACATTCGGAGCCGAACCGGTGCCAGTGGCGCTCATCTCCAAACGAACCAAGTGACTGAGGCAGCCCTGTGACTGACATGACTTCATGATTCGCATCGGACCGCTTACCGAAGGCGACCTCGTACTGCTCGTCGATAACAAGGCGCGCCGCTACCTGGTCACGCTCTCACCCGAAGGCGAGTTCCACTCCCACGCCGGTGTGCTACCTCATGCCGAGCTCATCGGCCGCGACGAAGGCACCGAAGTATCGACCACCAAGGGGCAGAAGTTTCGCCCGTTCCGTCCCACCCTCGAGGAGTTCATCCTGGCGATGCCTCGCGGCGCACAGGTGATCTACCCGAAGGACATCGCTCCCATCCTCATGCAGGCCGATATCGCCCCGGGCATGAGGGTCTTCGAGACGGGCGTTGGGTCTGGGGCGTTGTCGATGGCCCTCCTTCGAGCTGGAGCCGACGTAACCGGCTACGAGCTACGGGAGGACTTCTCGAATCGGGCCCACAACAACATCGAAAAATTTCTCGGCGCTGACGTCCTCGACCGTTACAACGTGCAGCTCCGCGATGCGTACGACGGCATCGACGAGACCGAGTTCGATCGGGCAGTGCTCGACCTGCCCGAACCATGGCAGGTCGTACCCCATGCTGCCACCGCCCTCAAACCGGGCGGCATCCTGGTTGGGTATACCCCCTCGATCACCCAAGCAGCCCGGCTACGAGAAGCACTCGAGCACAGCGGGTTCACCCATGCCAGCACGATGGAGGTTCTCCACCGAGGTTGGCACATCGAGGGGCAGGCCGTACGCCCCGACCATCGCATGGTTGCCCACACCGCGTTCCTCACTCGGGCCCGGTTGCTCGCCGACTAATTCAAGAAGTTGAGGGGCAGGCCGGGACAGTGCCATTCGTGCTCGACGAGTGTGCCGAACGCGGAAGCCGTGATGTAAGCAGTGCGGAGCTCAGGACCGCCGAAGCAGATGTTGGTGACCATTGGATCGCCCGGCACCGGGACGATCGCCCGAAGTGAGCCATCGGGGGCGAATGCAGTTACCGCGCCGCTGCCGAGAGTGGCAACACACACGTTGCCCTCTGAATCGACCGCCATCGAGTCAACTCGTCCATCGTTGGGAACAACGCCAAGGAGCTGCGACGGAGCACCGGCCGACGACGCAAGCTGTGATCCTTCTGATTTCACAACACCGGGTGAATCGATGTCCCAGAAACGGACTCGACCGGTCATCGTCTCGGCGAAGTACAGCCGATCTTCGTCGGGCGACAACCCGACCCCGTTTGGAGTGATGAGCGGGCGGCACACAGTTTGCACCGACGAGCCATCGGGCCGGGCGTAGTAGATCCCTCCGCGATCGAAGTCTCCCTCGCGGCCCTTACCCAGGTCGGTGAAATAGAAGCCGCCGGTCCGGTCGAAGACGATGTCGTTTGGGCCCTTCAGCGGCCACCCATCGCAGTCGGTGTAGAGCGTCGACACTTCTCCTGACTCGAGGTCCACCCGCTGGATCGAGCCGCCCGTGTAGTCATCGGCCTGCGTGCCGGGCAGCAGCATGCCGTTCACGTGCCGCCAGGCAAAGCCCCCGTTGTTACAGACGTATACAGCGCCGTCAGGGCCAAGAGCAGCACCGTTGGGCCCGCCGCCGCAGTCGGCAACCACGTCCACCGAACCGTCAGGCTGGACGCGGCTGAGGGTCTGTCGTTCGATCTCGACCAGCAGCACCGACCCGTCGGTCATGGCAATTGGGCCCTCGGGGAAGCGGAGTCCTTCCGCAATAACTCGCATGCCTCATGTTTAGTCGCGCGAGGGCCGTTTAGTCGGACTGAGCTATCCGAGCATCGGGGAGAGGGGCCCCTCCGCCTCCAACAGACTTGAGAGTCGATGTGTCCCGTTGCCCGAACGTCTCGGCTTCCAGGAGATCCCAACTCATGGTCGGGACGCCGACAAAGTTGGTGACTTTCTCGCGCTCGATCAGCTCGAGCGCCCGATTGGGATCCCAACGGTGGGTCATCACCAACGTTGCACCACTCACGAACGAACCAAGCATGACCGGCACCAGGCCCGTGACGTGAAACAGCGGCACCCGCAACATGAACACGGTCTGCACAGGTTCAGCAGGTAGCTCGAGGGGCTCACGGGTGGCCCCAACGGCGGCCCGAGCGGCAAAGGCCATCAGTGCGTTCAGTACTGCTCGGTGGATGCTGACCGCTCCTTTGGGACGGCCAGTAGTCCCCGACGTGTAGAGAATCTGGGCATCGTCATCGGGCGCGATTTCGACATCGGGCATGGCCGCTCCGTCGGAAAGCGCATCCTCGAGCCGCCTGACACCGGGGCGGCCGGGGCCGGCGGACCGAACTCAAACAATCGCTGCGGTTATCGCATCGCAAAAACCAACTCGTCGGTAAGCCACCAGGCGTTCAGGGGAACAGCAACGGCGCCAACAGATGTGACCGCCACGAACGAGGCGATCCATTCGGGAAAGTTGCGCATCGCCAGCGCAACCCGCTGTCCCTTTCGCACCTCCCACGTCTCGACCAGCGCCGCTCCGATCTGCGCCGCCGGGGGCGCACACTGCCTCGCAGGCCTCTTGGAAGCTGGGAATGTCGGTGCTCATGGTGCTGGTGTTCTATCCAGCAGGCCCGATGGCCACGACGTTGTCGTGGAAGACGGCCCCCAAACCCATGTCGCTGTCTCGTTCGACCACCGTGGCGTTCAAGCCTTGGCCCCACCAACCTTTCGTCGTCGCCGCGACACCAGGCCGAGCATCGGCACCGATCCGAATGACCGCACGGAACGACCCCCGTTCGTTGCTGACCGTCACCGCTTGCCCATCAGCAAGATCGTCTCTGACTGCGTCGTCGGCGCAAATCACTATCGGCGGCTCCGACGTCGCTGAGCGCACACGATCAGTGCCAGCGAAAACCGAGTTGACGTGGAAGTCGCTGCCGTGCGCAACGAGCACATAGTGCCCGGGCCCGACCTCAGACTCAGCCGCAGGGCGATAGTTCGGCAGGCGTCCGTGCCCTTCCTTCTCGGCCCGATCCGAGACGAACTCGAAGCGTCCTGATGACGTTGGGAAGCCACCAACAGTCGGACCAAAGTCATCGGTGTTCGGGAGTCGTGCGAAGCCCTGCGATCGCAGGGTCTGAAGATTGATGCCGTGTTTCCGGAAGGCGTCGGTATCGAGCAATGCCTCGGCCAGTTCACCGTCGCTGGCCTGGAGATCCGGATCGCCCAAACCCATGGCCACCGCCAGGCGACGCAAGATCTCCGTGTGGCTCAGGCACATTCCCGGAGCTTCGATAGCCGGCTCGTTCCAATTGACATAGAGGTGGGCGAACGAATCGTTCAACTCGGTTTGTTCGTGCTGCATGGTCGAGGGAAGCACTAGGTCGGCGTACGCCGTCGTTTCCGTGGGATAGAGGTCAATGGCGACGGTGAAGAGGTCGTCTCGTGACAACCCTCGGCACACCAGGTCGGTCTGCGGATTCGAAACGATCGGGTTCGCTCCCGCTATCACCAGAGCCTTTACCGGAGGGTCGTCCAGGTCGAGCAGATTCTTCCCTAGATGAGTGGCGGCCAGCAGCCGGCCATAGCCATTAGGCCGCGCCTCAGGCTGACCGTAGGCTCCAGTATTGAACTGGTAGCTGGCTCCGGTCGAGTAGTTCAAACCCCCGGCGGGATGGTCGTACGCCCCGGTGATCGCAGGAAGACACGACACGACACGAGCCGCCTGCCCGCCATAGGCATGGCGCTGCATGCCCTGACCCAACTTTATGGCGAGCGGTCGCCTCGTGGCTATGAGGTTGGCGAGACCTTGGACCTGCGCTGGCTCAAGCCCACATTCGACTGCTGTTCTTTCGACCGTCCAGGACTGGAGCGAGGCCGCAAAGTCATCCCAGCCAACCGTAAGTCGGCGTAAGTACTCGGTGTCGGCCCCGCCCGCATCTATCAAAGCTCGGGCCAGCCCGAGAGCCAACGCTCCATCGGTGCCGGGGCGCAGCGCCAGGTGACGGTCGGCCCGCACCGCCGTACGGGTCCTTACCGGATCAATGGCGACGATCTCGGCGCCGTTGGCGCGGGCCTCCTCAACGAATGGCCATAGGTGTTGATTGGCAACAAGCGTGTTCGATCCCCACAACAAAACAATGCCGGCCTGACCCAGCGCTTCAGGATCGAATGAGGCGGCGAGGCCCGAACTGTAACCCAGGCCCACATGGCCACTTATGGAGCAAATCGACACCAGATGGTTCGCCGCTCCCAGCCGATTCCATAGTCGAGCATTCGAGAATCCACTGGCGCCCTGAATCCAGCCAACGTTGCCCGTGCCGACAAAGGGCCAGATCGCGCTGCCACCGTACTGCTCCGCCACTGCCCCGAGCCGTTCGGCCATCTCGGCCAGCGCATCGTCCCATGACACCGACTCGAACGTGCCCGAGCCTTTCGGCCCCCTGCGACGCATGGGGCTGAGCAGCCGGGATGGGTCAGCGGCGTAGGTAAGCCACGGGTTTACCTTCTTACACAGTCCACCGCGGGTAAAAGGATGATCGGAATTGCCGCGTAGTCGAACGGCTTTTCCACCCTCGACGGTTACCCGCCAGCTGCAACCATCCGGACAGTCGAGCGGACAAGCACCAACCACGTCGCGGCGGGTGCCTCCACTCTTCTGTTTCTCATCGCTGCTTGGATCGACGGTCACTGTTTCTGCCACTTCTCGAGCAACCGCCGGTCTCGCTTCGTCGGACGGCCAGAGCCGCGCTCGCGTCTGCCTGCGGCGGCCTCGAACGTTGCCCTCGGATCGTTGTTCTCAGGCAGCGGGGGAGAGGAGTCGATGTAGGCCTTTGCCGCCAGCTCAGCCGACACTCGCTTCTCGAGCACTTGCTCGACCTCAAGGATGACGATGCGATCTCGGCGCCTAATTTCTAGAGCGTCACCTGCCACTATCTTCGTCGCCGGCTTAGCGACGACACCGTTCACACGGACCCGACCCGATGTGCACGCGTCGTTCGAGATAGAACGCGACTTGAAGACCCGGACAGCCCAAAGCCACTTGTCGACACGCACGCTGCTGGCCACCGCAACAGTGTGTCACTTAGCCAACGGTCCGAGAGATCAAGGGCAGCTGATCCCGTGCCGATGAAGTTCTTGCGGCCAACAACACGCGTGCACGCACGACCAGATGAGGTGTCCAATGCGACTGTTCAGACGAAAGATCAAGAACCCAGTTCTCGGCACCGCCCAGATCATCAGCTGCGGCTCACCAGGCAACCCCCGCGCCATCCGATCGACCTGTGTCATGTTCGTCGTCGTCGAAGCATCAGGACTGGTTCCCGCCTCTCACGAGCTTCGGAAGCAGGTGCGGGTTGCCCGATGGCCGCAACCTGGCATGACCTTGCCGTGCCAGATCGACCCTGTCGACCCCAACCGATTCGAGATCGACTTCGATGCCATTCCCGATTGGCAGGACGAGGCCAGGGAGCGGGCCGCCCAGGCCGCAAGGCGAGCGCCAGGCGGACGTGGCCTGTTGCGAGCAGCATGAGCGGCGGCGCCATGGGCGCCGTCACCGTTGTGGGCGCCGGATCACCAGCCCAAGCGGCCGAAGCCGTTCGGCGTGCCGAGGGGGCACTTGACATGGACCTCGACGGGGACGGAAACATCGGATAGTCGAAGTAGCGGACAGACCCCGGCACGTCTAGGCGGGGGCCGCCTCGCCGGCTGTGCTCTCACAGATGTATTCGTCGAGATCGACTTCGTGGGTCATACGCCAGTAGTCGACAAGACGCCATGGCGAGTTCGAGACCACCCGACCGTTCTTGTTGCGGTACCAGTTGTTCATTCCCTCATGGGTCCAGATCATTGCCTCATGGGCAGCGTCGACCCGAGCGACGTAGTCGTCGTGCACATCGCTCTTCACCTCCATCGTGACCAGGTCGTTGTCGATCATCGCCTTGAGGCACTCCTGCAGGTATCGCACCTGGCATTCGGCGTGGAAGATGGCGCTGCCGCCATGGCCAAGGTTCGTATTCGGGCCGTACATCAAGAAGAGGTTCGGGAAGTCGGGGACGGTCATGCCAACATGGGCAGTCGCGTCGTCCTCGGACCAGACCTGGTTGAGTAATGCCCCCGACTTTCCCCGGATCTCCATTGGGAACAGCAGCTTGAAACTCTCGAAGCCGGTGGCGTAAATGATCACGTCGAGGTCATGACTCACACCATCGGTGGTGTCGACCCCAGAGCCGGTGATCTGAGCAATAGGCTCGACCACCAGGTCGACGTCGTCGCGTCCCATCGTGGCGAACCAGTTGTTGTCGATGAGCATCCGCTTCCCATAGGGCGGGTAGGCGGGCAGCACCTTGGCCCGCAGTTCGGCATCGCCGCCGATCTGACTATCGATGTGCTTCGTGAGAAAGCGTCGATGGCTGTCGTTGATCTTGTTCAGCGAGAGCTTGGGCAATTCCCACTCGGGGTCCTTTTGCAACGACGGGATAAGACCGTCGCCAAACTTCCAGAAAAGTCGGAACCGGTACCACTTGGCGTAGAACGGAACGTGTTCGAGTAACCACTTCTTCCCGTCGCCAACCGTGCGGTGATAGTTCGGGTTCGGCACCGCCCACTGCGGTGACCGTTGGAAGATGGTGAGCGTCTCGGCCTGATCGGCGATGATCGGCACAAACTGCATGGCGCTCGCACCGGTGCCAACCACACCGACGCGCTTGCCGGCCAAATCAACGTCGTGGCGCCACGTGGCCGAATGAAAGCTCGGCCCAGCGAAGGCATCGGTGCCATCGTCCTCGACCCCGTCGACCATCACGGGGAACTTGGGACGGTTCAGCTGACCCACAGCGGTGACAACCGAGTCATAACGAAGGGTCTCTGGTGCACCGGCAGCGTCTCGGACCGAAACCTCCCATTGGCGAGCGTCGCTGTCCCACGCCATGGTGTCGACCATGGTCTGGAAGCGGATGGCCGAGCGGAGGTCGTACCGGTCGGCCAGGCCTTCGAAGTAGTCGTGCAGCTCCTGCTGTTTCGAGTAATAGCCGGTCCATTGGTGGTTCGGTTCGAATGAGAACGAGTAAAAGTGGTTGGGCGTATCTACACCGCAGCCGGGGTATGAGTTCTCGTACCAGGTGCCGCCGACGGTCTCATTCTTCTCGATGATGTCGAAGTCGACGCCGGCGGCCTTGAGCTTGATTGCCGTAAGCAGACCGGACATTCCCGCTCCGATTATCAGCACCCGGAAGGCCCGAGCTGGGGCGGAAAGCTTGGGGTCGCGGGCGACAAAACCCAGCTCCTCGAACATCAGCTCGGCGTACTCCGGAGGGATTTCCTCGCCCATACACACGTTCATCATTTCAATCATCAAGTCGCGTGCTGGCTTGTCGAATGCGGACTGTCCCTTATCCCGCCATTCGGTGAGAGCACCGAACGCCGCCTCGCGGATTCTCAGCTGCATCTCGTCGCTGAACCCGCCGTCTTCCTCGGCGTACACCAGAGGATTGCGGGCGGGCAGATAGGGATCTTCGATCCATGTGCGGTCACCCGTGAGGTGTACCAACACCATCAGGAGCGTTGGCAAAGATGCGTCGTCGAGTGCGTGGCGGAGATCGTCGTCAGTCCAGATGGTCACCCGTCCATTGTCGCGCTCCACTCGACCAATAGGGAATCAGTCGCCTACCGCTTGCCAGCGACTGACTCCCTCCCGCTAGTCGTCGGC
The DNA here is from genome assembly GCA_047638695.1 of Acidimicrobiales bacterium. Taxonomy (GTDB): domain Bacteria; phylum Actinomycetota; class Acidimicrobiia; order Acidimicrobiales; family SZUA-35; genus JAHECQ01. Next base: position 59,374 of record JBLINY010000013.1, read on the forward strand.
GATCACGGCGTAGGCCTCGATCTCGATCGTCATGCGAGGATCGATCAGACGAGACACCTCGACCAGAGTGGCGGCCGGCCTCACAGACCCGAAGACTTCGAAATGGGCCTTGGCCACCTGCTCCATGTCGTCGATGTTGGTTACATAGGTGATCGTGCGCACGACCGACTCCGGTCCCGTTCCGGCTTCGGCCAAGGCAGTCTGGATAATTGCCAACGCCGACACGGCCTGGGTGTAGGTGTCGGTGCCGTCCAGCTGATCCTGAGCGGCGCAGGTTCCGGCGACATGCACCGTGTTGCCGACGCGGACGGCCCGGCAGTACCCAAAGACCTCCTCGAAGGGCGACCCCGACGCAATATTTAGGCGGGATGGGCTTGAGCTAGACGCGTTCGAACGAGTCGGCTCTAGTCGAGCCACGACGCGGGTGCCCCTCGCTGCACGGAGTTGAAGCGGCTGGCAAATGACGGGGTCTCGAACATCTCCGAGCCGCCAGTGTTCGTTCCGCCGTAGCCGAAGAGATACTGACCGACCCGCCGCATCTGCATCTCTTCGGACCCTTCAGTGATCCGGTAGCGGCGATGATGGCGAAAGATGTGCTCAAAGGGCATGTGCCGGCTGTAGCCAATACCGCCGTGCGTCTGGATGGCCCGGTCGGCGGCTTGACCAACCAGCCGGTTGGCTCGGTAGTTACACATCGCGACTTTGTCCGAGATCTCGGTGCCGTGCTCGACTTGATCCAGTTGCCACGCCGTCTTGCGGATGAGCTCACGCAACATGGCGGCCTCGGTGTGCATCTCGATCAACGGCCACTGAATGGCTTGGTTCACCGAAAGCGCCCGTTCGTGGATCATGCGCTCACGTGAGTACTTGACCGACTCGTTGACACAGTACTGAGCCGCACCGAGGCTCGACGCGGCCTGCCGGATGCGGTTCTCGTGAACGAACAGCTGCGCTGTTTCGAGTCCACGTCCTTCGTCGCCCAGAATGTCCTCGTTCTTGACTCGCACGTCATCAAGGGTGACCTCGGCGTGGTCGGTCGGCATGTTGTAGGTCCACCACATGAACTCGACGTTGAAACCGGGAGACTCGACCGGCACGATGAACGATGTGATGCCGTTCGCCTCGCCTGGGTTTCCAGATGTGCGGGCAAAGATGTAGTCGTGGGTGGCGGCGTGCATGCCGGTGTTCCAGCGTTTGGCTCCGTTGATCACCCATTCGTCGCCGTCTCGATAGGCGTTGGTCTCCATGCGTGTGGCGTCGGTCCCAAACATGGGCTCGGTTAAACCGAAACCGATGCGGGCCGAGCCCTCGAGCATTTTCGGAATCCACTCGGCCTGCTGCTCCTCCGAACCGTACTTCTCCATCATGAGCACGGTTGGGAAATTGCCGACGATCGAGCTCTCGTTCTGCAGATCGTTGTGCAGACCGAGACCCTTCGCCGCCAGGTGTTCTCGAATGATGGCCATGGCCAAATTGCTGCCATCTTGACCGCCGAACCGAGCCGGCAAGTGGTAGCGCAAGAAGCCGGCGGCATCGGCTCGGCCGCGCATCTCTTTCAGCAACGCCTCCCACTCGGCGTTGGGCCAACCGTCCCGATCCCAATCGGTGCGGCTGTCTTCCCGGCGATGGTCGAAGAAGCGAATATTGTCGTTCTCGCGTTCGAGCGGTTTGATCTCGTCCTCGATGAACTGATCGAGCTGATCGAGCAAGTTCTGAATGTCGTCAGGAATGTTGAAGTCCATGCCGCCGACCCTAGCTCTCGCCTTTCGGCAGCTCCGCATGAAAAGATCGCTTGGTGACTCAACCGCCATCAGCAACCGTGATCGGTCCCGGCGCCATTGGTTGTGCGTTCGCGGCCGCCCTCATCGAAGCCGGCCACGATCCCCAGGTCGTTGGCCGAGCAGCGTTCGACCATTTGCTGGTGCGGCATCGGGGCGGATCGATCGATGCTCCACTCCGGGTCGTCACCGATGCTGCCAAGATTCAGCCCACCGCCCTGGTGATTCTGGCCACCAAGGCAATGCAGGTGCCGGCGGCAGCTGAAGCGCTTGGCCGGGCAACTGCACACGGTGGTGTCCTCGTAGTTGCCCAGAACGGTCTCGGCCACCACGACCGGGTCGCTCCTTTCGTCGGCCCCGACGTTGCTGTCATTCCAGCAGTGGTGATGCTGCCGGCAGAGCGCCACAGCCCGGGCACGGTCGACGTGACAGGACGAGCCAATCTGATCCTGGCGGAGTCAGCCGAGAGCAGGGGCGTCGAGGCAGCCTTCGCCGGGAGCTTTCTCGAGGTGACCATTACCGAGGACTGGACATCACAGGCCTGGATGAAGCTGATCGCCAACGCTTCGCTGGGTGCCATCGGCGTGCTTGTACGACGAGACAACGGATATCTGACTGATCCCGATGGACGCGACCTGACCCTGCGGGTAATGGCCGAGATCGTTCCGATAGCGCTCGCCGAGGGGGCGATACTTCCAGACAACTTCCCCCAGACATTGCTGGCGGGCATCCTCGATAGGGCAAACGGTCACACGTCGTCGATCGTGACCGACCGCATCGTCGGGATGCCTACTGAGTGGAGAGAACGCAACGCCATCATCAGTGAGCTGGGACGCAAACACGGTTTACCAACGCCCCTGAACGACATGCTCACCAGCATCATCCGCCTCGGCGAACCCGACAGACCGGACGAATGATGGCATGAAGTCCGACGACGACGACGTAGGTCGGGACGAGCAAACCGCTCACAACATCCCATCTACCGCCGAAGGAGCAGAACACTCCCAAGGTATTTCACCCTGGCGAGAACATTCTGCGGGCCGGTAGGTTCCGTTGACCGGCCTTTCGAGGCCGAGTGGGGCAGAAGTAGGATGACAGTCTCGGCACATCGTGCCGAGGCTGTCGCCGTTTTCAGCCCTAGCCTTGAGCGCCGTGAGTGGTTCACCTGGCCGCTATCCGCGGCTCGACCCAATGACAGCGCGAGGCTGACCCGCCGTGGACAGAGTCGAGCGACATGACGTGCTGAATGCCATTGGCTTGGCCGTGGTGTTATTGGCCATGGCTTTGGGTCTTGTTTTCGGTGCCCGCGCCCTCTTCCGCACCGTGAACGGCGGGCTCGTCGACAAGGAGCAGTCCGAGCAGCCGGAGACAACTGACCCCGACGCTGCCCCACCGGCCGCTGAGGAGACAACAAACACGACCGAGGAAGTCACCACAACCTCAGCCCAGGTTCACCTGCCAAGCGAGGTCGTCGTGCGTGTCGGCAACGGTGCACGACGTGGCGGTGTCGCCAGTGCAGGTACCAATCTGGTCGAGCAAGCCGGCTACCCCACTCTCAGCCCGAAAAATGCGCCTTCGGCCGAGGTCAGCGTCATTTACTACGTCGAGGGTTTCCAGGCCGACGCGGTGCAGGTTGCTCGATTGCTGAATTTGGGCGAGACCCAAATCGCGCCGATGCCCGCCGATCCTGGCATCCCACAGGGCGAAGCCCTGTTGGTCGTCATCCTCGGCACCGACACAACCGTCGGCCGTTAGTCGATCAGCCCTCAGGGTGGGGCGTGATGTCGACCGGCTCGGCCGGAAGCCCGTTTTTCAGCACCGCGATCAGTTCTTGGAATCGAGGAGGGAGAAACTGCTCTTTCGACTCGAGGATCTCATCCATGGTCCACCAGCGAGATCCGCGGAATGCCAGAGCTTCGAAAAACTCAAGCCCCTGCGGCGCCACGATGTCGGCTTGCTCGGTTCGAGCAACATGAATGACCTCATCCTGATCGAAGAACATTCCGGCGAACGTGAACTGCACGTGCTGAGTGGCGACCACTGGCCCTACCTCGACCTCGGCAAACCCACCTTCCTCGTGAAGCTCGCGAGCAGCGCAGTGAGCCGACGACTCACCAAACTCGATACCACCGCCGGGGATTTCCCACCAGGGTTCGCCATTTCCGCCCGGGTCAGCGGCGTTGATCAAGAACACCTGCTGGTCGGGTCCGAACAGAACCACTCGTGAGGCTTGTCGTCTAGACATCGCACCGACTCTAGGACGGACCAGCCTGCTGATGAGCATTCCCTACCCGTCGGGTTCGCTTCCCACACGAGAGGCTGGCACCATCACCGGCGTGACCCGGCATTCCGATCAGTCGCCCTACCTCACGTTTACGGCCGAGGAGTGGGGTGAGCTCCGCGCCGCAACCCCGCTGACGCTGAGCCAAGCCGATCTCGATCGGCTGCGCGGCATCAATGTCGAGCTGAGCCTCGACGAGGTCGCCGAGGTCTTACTTCCGCTGTCGCGACTTCTGAATCTCTACGTAGGGGCAAGTCAAGAGCTCTATCGGGCGTCCGACACCTTCCTTGGCCAGCTCCCGGCGAAGGTTCCCTACGTCATCGGCATCGCTGGATCGGTTGCTGTCGGCAAGTCGACGACAGCCCGTGTCCTGCAGGCACTGCTCGACCGGTGGCCAGACCATCCCGAAGTCGACCTCATCACGACCGATGGTTTTCTGCATCCCAACGATGTGTTGAATGAGCGAGGCTTGATGGCTCGCAAGGGTTTCCCTGAAAGCTACGACCGGAAGCGCCTGCTCGAGTTCATGGCGTGCATCAAGTCGGGCGTACCGGCCGAAGCCCCGGTGTACTCGCACCTCACGTACGACATCACCGACGAAATCAAGACGGTCCGCAATCCCGACGTCGTCATTGTCGAGGGGCTGAACGTGCTGCAAACCGGAGCGACTGACGAAAGCAATCCGTTGTTCGTCTCAGACTTCTTCGATTTCTCGATCTACGTCGATGCGGCCGTCTCCGACATCAAGCAGTGGTACATCGAACGATTCTCCACGCTCCGCGAGACTGCCTTTCTCGACCCCAACTCATATTTTCATCGCTATGCCGCGCTCACCGATGCCAAGGCGCTCGAGACCGCCACCGGCATCTGGCAGTCGATCAACCAGCTCAACCTTGTGCAGAACATTCTGCCGACACGCCAGCGGGCCGATCTGATCTTGCGAAAAGGCTCCGACCACCGGGTGACTGAGGTCCTTCTTCGCCGCCTGTGATGGCCTCGCCTTCCTTTGGGTTGATTCTCCCGGACTATTGCCACCGTAGGTGAGCATGGTGTTCACTGAGCGTGCGGGTACCGGGAACAGGTCCTGACAGGAGCAACCTCTGGCGGGCGGAGGTCCTGTCGCCAAGGGATTCTTGTTCTCGAACTAAGGGTGGTCTCCTTCGGGAGGCCACCCTTTCTCTCTTTTCGGCCCGTTGGTTTGCGAGAGCCAAGGGCCGAGAATGGGAACGTGCGCAACTCGCTGGCTTCGCTCCTGTCTCCGGCGGAACGCGACAGGGTCGCTTCTTCTCTCGATGGAATGTCCGTTGATGTACTTGTCATCGGCGGAGGAGTCACCGGTACCGGAGTGGCGCTTGATGCGGCGGCCCGCGGCCTCGACGTGCTTGTGGTCGAAGCACGAGATCTCGCCGCCGGCACGTCGAGCCGGTCAAGCAAGCTCATTCATGGCGGCCTCCGCTACCTCGAACAGTTCAACTTCGGTCTTGTGCGCGAAGCTCTCACCGAGCGAGGTCGCCTGGTCGAGACGCTCTGCCCGCACCTCGTTCAGCCGTTGCCGTTTCTGTATCCGCTGACACATCGCGGATGGGAACGGCCCTATGTCGCCGCTGGCATCAGCATCTACGACGGATTAGCGAAGCTCGGTGGCGACAAGCTGCCGCGACAGAAGCACTTCACCCGCACCGGGGCGTTAGAGAAGTTCCCCGGCCTCAACCCCGGCGCCCTCGTGGGCGCGGTGCAGTACTGGGATGCGCAAGTCGACGATGCCCGCCACACCATGATGTTGATGCGCACAGCGGCCTCGTTCGGTGCGTCGCTGCTCACCAATGCTGAGGTGGTGAGCTTCACCGGGGCCGGCGGCGGCCGAGTCACGGGAGCTGTTGTTCACGACCGAGAGACAGCGCGGCAGTCCACCGTCAATGCTGGTGTCGTCGTCAATGCCACCGGCGTTTGGGCCGAGAAGACAGAGCAGCTCGCTGGTCGACCCGGGCTCTCTATGCGGGCATCAAAAGGGGTGCACCTCGTGGTGCCGCGCGATCGCATCGACGGAAGTTCGGGGATCATCACCAAGACCAGCAGCAGTGTGCTGTTCATCATCCCGTTCGGGCACAACTGGTTGCTCGGCACCACCGACACTGACTGGGAGCAGGAGCCTGACCACCCGGTGGCCAACCGCGACGATGTCGAGTACGTCCTACGTCAGGCCAATGACGTTCTCCGCCGGCCGCTCACCGCAGACGACGTCATCGGTGTCTTCAGCGGACTTCGGCCACTGATTGCCGGCAACGAAGCGTCCACCTCAGAACTCAGTCGCGAACACGCTGTTGTACGCCCGATACGCGGCCTGATTTCGATTACTGGCGGCAAGTACACGACCTATCGGGTGATGGCAGCCGACGCTGTTGACGCAGCTGTCGGCGAGCTGGGCCGAGCTGTTCCCGATTCATCGACCGCCACGCTTCCATTACATGGCGCCAATGGCTACGTCGAGGCCACGGCCAACGTTGCTGGACTGGCCACCCAACTGCGCTTGTCCGAGATCCAGATCGAGCGTCTACTCAAGCGTTATGGCGGCGCGATCACCGAGATCGCACAGCTCATCACCGAGAACCCAGCGTGGGGCAACGTCATCGAGGGCGGAGCCCCCTATCTCGATGCCGAAGTGGTTCTGGCCGTGCGAGCCGAGGGTGCTCGTCATATCGAAGACGTTCTGGCTCGAAGAACCCGCCTGAGTTTCGACAGCGCCGATCGTGGAGTCGCCGCAGCAAATCGGGTCGCCGAACTCATGGGCGAGGACCTCGGCTGGACGTCACAACGCCGAGAGCTTGAGGTCAGCACTTACCGCGATCGGGTCAAGGCAGAACGAGCCGCTGAGCAGATGACTTCCGACGATGCCGCCGTCCGAGCCAGGCTGGCAGCAACAGACATCCGTTCCGCCGCGTTCTAGCTAGACAGCCTCTAGGTTCAGAGCTTCTAGGAACAGAGCTTGCAGAAGCACGCTTCTGGTTGGACTTACCATCTAGTTCCGGAGCGCCGGCACCGTGACCTCGAGGTAGCCGCTGAGCGCGTCGGGGTCGACCGGAGCGCGAAGCGCAATGTTGATCAGATCGGCACCGGCTTCGCTATACGCCGCTACCACGTCGATGGCCTGCTCTGGTGTGCCGAAGATTGCCCCGGGCATCGCCCGTTCGGCCATCGGCCCCCAGGTCTCGACAAAGGCCTGCTCGGCCGCTGGCCGGTCGGCCTCGCTCACGGTGAGATCGAACGACAGGTTCACGGCCCGCTCAATCTCGCTCGGGTCGCGGCCGATTCGCTCACAAGCGGCATCAAGGACGCCGTTCAGTCTCTCGAATTCCTCAGCAGAGACGTAGGCCGCGTTCCATCCGTCGGCCAGTCGGGCCGCCATAGGCAACGTCCGTTTCTCACCACGACCGC
>JBLINY010000014.1:0-66561 GCA_047638695.1 Acidimicrobiales bacterium
GACCACGATCTCGAGGTTTCATCGTCGGGCGCCGACTTCATCGAGATCACGGCCGGATCGGCTGAGAAGGGACAGGCAGTGGCCCGCTTGTGCGCACAACTGGGGGTGGACCAAGCCGGCACGGTGGCGTTCGGTGATCAGTTGAACGATCTTGGCATGCTCACATGGGTACACCGTGGCTACGCGATGGCGAACGCCCACCAACGGGTGCTTGAGGCAACGCCGCTTCGTGCCCCCCACCATGCCAACGATGGCGTTGCTCAGATAGTCGAAGCGTTACTGGCCAACGAGACCGGCTAAGCGTCGGCTAGCGAGGAATCACTTGCCTGCCTCGTGTCGAGCGCCGACAAGAGACGGCCGGCAAACTCTTCGGCGCCGGCTTGGATGTCGCTGCGCTTGATGCCGTAGCCGCCGATGACATCACCACCACGCATTGAAACAATCCGATCGAGCTTGTCCAAGGTCTTGCCCTTCTCGATGGCGTACGTGCAAAATACCGCAGCCAGTTTGCCGTCGATGACCGGCAGCTTCTTCAGCCGCCAATCGCGGCCGGGCTTCTGGCCGAACAAAAAGAGCCCATCGACCCACGAACCGACCACAACGAGTTGGGCCTTCGACAATGCCTCAAGATCGACCGCGTTGATAGGTGAGGCCGACGCTTCAATGCCATGGCCGGATAGCTCAGCCGCGATCAGCTTTGCGGCTGTTGCCGTGTTGCCGGTGAGGCTCTCGTAGATGACGATCGCATTCGTGACCGCCGAGTCAGAGGGTGTGCTCATCTGATCGAGCGTAGCCGACCCGGTCAGCAGCCCAAGTACCCTGCTGCATCATGAGCGACGACCGGACAGCACTCCGTTGCGCCACCTGATCAGCGATCCGGACGACCCGCGTATTGCTGTCTTCCAAGGGCTGCGGGATCACGTTCTCCGACAGCAACGTGAGCAGCCTGATGGGGACATGGCCGGCTTTTTCATTGCCGAGGGCGACATCGTTGTCGAGCGTGGCATCCGTGCCGGTTATCGCCTCAGCTCAGTGCTGATCGATGGGAAGCGAACCAAACCGCTTCCCGACGCCGTTACCGACGACTTGCCGATCTACGCGTGTGAACCGAACGTGCTGCAGCAAATTACGGGTTACCACCTGCACCGCGGCGCGCTTGCCTGCTTCTACCGACGACCAGTTCCTGAACCCGACGAAGTTCTCGACGGAGTGACGTCGTTGCTGGTGTGTGAAGGCATAAGCAATCCAACGAACATGGGTGTGATTCTGCGTTGCGCCGCTGCCCTTGGTATTGAAGCATTCGTGCTCGACCCAACCTGTTGCGATCCGCTCTACCGTCGATCAGCCAGGGTCAGCATGGGCGAGGCCTTCGCTCTCCCCTACGCCCGACTCGATAAGTTCCCCCGAGGTCTCGACGTCCTCGAGCGTCGCGGCTTCCGGCGCATCGCTCTCACCCCGGCCACCGACGCCATCGACATCTCCGATCTCGTTCTCGAGGTCGGCGAGCCCGTCGCCCTGTTCCTCGGTGCCGAGGGACCGGGCCTCTCGGCCGGCACGCTCGAGACTGTCGAAGAGCGAGTACGAATTCCGATGTCCGGCTCCGTCGATTCCATCAACGTCGGTTCCGCCGCCGCCGTCGCCTTCTACGCGGTCCAGCAGGCTCGGCGCACGCTCTAGGCGGCTCGGTGGCCAGAGAAGCGATTCATCAACCACAGTCGCGCTATCTAGGACGTCTTCATCGGTGACAGAAGCATCGTCGGCCGATTCATTGGCAGAGGGTTCGGAGAATGAGACAGTCTGCTCAGCTGCGATCCGATCGAGTAGTTCACCGGAATCGGGACCGTCCGCCCTGGTGGTTCGGGGCACGAACTCCTGGTCGATGCCGTCAGCTCGTGCCGCCGGCGTTGAGCGGGCAGCGGCAGCCAACGCGGCAACAGCGGCGTGGACGTCGCCGATCGTCTCTAGCCGGACGGGAAAGGGAACCCGGCTTTGACTGGTCCGTCCCGGTTCGGTGACCGAGAGAACGAGACCGTAACGGTCGAGGTGGACGAGTTCAGCGGCAGAGGCCAACCACCGGCCAGCAAGCCCTCGAGCGAGTAACAAGATGTCGTCGTCGAGGCGGTCGATCAGCTCAGGTAGGAGTTGCTCGACGTGTTCTCCGAGCGGGTCGGGTTGGGCGCCCGCTACATCCTCAGGCCTGATCCAACGCTCGTCGCCGTCGCCGTCGGTCCAGCGCACCCGAGTCGACTCGAGACGTAGCCACGAATAGTCCAAGGACTCCACTTGGACGGCGAGCTGAGGATGGCGGGCCAAGAACTGTTCTTGAAGCTCGATCTGTTGCAAACCGGGCACCGGCCGCAGGTCACCCTGCACCAACAGGCGATCGCCGATGGCCATACCGGCTCGCTGATCTTGACGGCCTCGCATGGTGTGGGTCGACAGGTTGGACATCACGGTTACAGGAGAGCCCGCGCCGTCGTCGACAATCGGGACCGTGCCCACCGCCGGTCGGCCATCGAGGTCGACTGTTGCCAGCACCCCAGCTGGCGAGCAGGCGATGACTGTACGCGCCAGTTCGGCCATCGATGGTTGGAGTAGCTCCGTTAGGTCGGGCATGAGAGGAGTTTTCGACCCTCTCGGGGGCTGACTTGAGTAAACGGAGAGCGGCACCAGCGCGCTTACGCTGCAGAGATGATCGCAAGCACGATGCAAGACGCTCCTCTCAGCATTCAGCACCTTCTACGTCACGGGCGCACCGTGCATGCTGATTCGGTTGTTCTCACTGCCGTCGGCGATGAGATTCAAGAGGCAACGTTCGCAGCGGTGGCCGATCGAGCCGACAAACTGGCTGCCGCGCTGAAGCGCCTTGGCGTACAGCCGGGTGATCGCGTCGGTACCTTTCTCTGGAACAACCAGACGCACATGGAGGCCTATCTCGCCATCCCGTGCATGGGAGCTGTTCTCCATACCCTGAACATTCGTTTGTTCGCCGAGCAGTTGGCGTACATCATCAATCACGCCGAAGACAAGGTCATCATCGTCGACGCGTCCATAGCGCCGATGCTGGCAGCGGTACGCGATGATCTAACAACGGTTGAACACATCATCGCAGTGGGGTCGGGCGATCTCGCTGGGCTGGGCGACACCCTTGATTACGAACAGCTGCTGGCAGCTGAAACCGGGGGCTTTGACTACCCCGAGGTCGACGAACGGGCCGCAGCTGGAATGTGTTACACCAGCGGGACCACCGGCAATCCCAAGGGCGTTGCCTACTCCCATCGTTCGATTTACCTGCACTCGATGTCGGTCTCGTCAGCCCAGGCATTGGCCGTTGGGCAGGCCGATCGACTGTTGTTGATTGTTCCTATGTTCCACGCCATGGCTTGGGGCATGCCCTACGCCGGGTGGTGGACGGGGGCCGACCTTGTGATGCCCCAACAGTTCCTTCAGGCTGCGCCGCTGAAACGGATCATCGAGCAGACGCGGCCGACCTTCTCTGGCGCAGTTCCCACCGTGCTCAACGACCTCTTGGCCAACGCTCCAGACGCCGACTTGTCGTCATTGCGGGGCATTGTCTGTGGTGGCTCGGCCGTCCCCCGGTCGTTGTTCGATGGTTACGACAACACCTTCAACGTCCCGGTCATCCAAGCTTGGGGAATGACCGAAACCAGTCCGTTGGCGGCCATCGCCACGGTGCCGAAGGGAACGCCAGAGAACGAGGCGATCGACTGGCGTGTCCGAACTGGTCGTGTGCTGCCCGGTGTCGAGATTCGCATCACCGACGAAGACGGGAAGGCCATGCCTTGGGACGGTACGGCAGTCGGTGAGATCGAGATCCGGGGTCCTTGGATCACCGCTAGCTATTACAACGCCGAAGCCGACGAGAAGTTCAACGACGGTTGGCTTCGGACCGGAGACGTTGGATCGGTCGAGTCAAATGGGTTCGTCCAAATTTCGGACCGAGCCAAGGACGTCATCAAGTCTGGCGGCGAATGGATCAGCTCGGTCGACCTCGAGAACGAGTTGATGGGGCACCCCGGGGTGCTCGAGGCGGCGGTGGTCGGCGTCCCCGACGACCGGTTCGACGAACGTCCTATGGCCTGTATCGTCGCCGCTGCCGGAGCTAAACCCGAACCGGCCGAACTACGGGCCTATCTCGAAGGACGGGTAGCCAAGTGGTGGTTGCCCGAGCGGTGGACCTTCATCGACGAGGTGCCGAAGACATCGGTTGGCAAATTCGACAAGAAGGTGCTTCGGGCCCAATACGCCGACGACCAGCTCAAGGTCATCACCGTCTGATGCGTACCTGTATTCAGGTCGGGGCTGACGGCGACTGGCAGGAGACGGTCACCTATGTGACCGAGGCCGAGCGGCTTGGTGTTGACATTTGTTGGGTGGCCGAGGCATGGGGGTCTGACGCGGTCACACCGCTGAGCTATCTGGCTGCCAAGACCGAGACGATCCTGCTGGGAGCGGGAATCTTCCAGGTTGGCGCTCGCTCGGCCACGATGACGGCGATGACGTCGATGGCTCTGCAGAAGGTGTCCGACGGCCGCTTCCTGCTCGGATTGGGGGCCAGCGGGCCACAGATTATCGAGGGCATGCATGGCGTGCCGTTCGCCAACCCCAAGTCGCGCCTGATTGATGTGCTCGACGTCTTCGATCTAGCCGCAGCCGGCGAGAAGATCATGATCGACTCCCCCACCCTGCAGCTGCCTCTGCCCGGGGGCCAGGGTAAGGCAATGCGGCTGTCGCTTCGCCCACCAGAGATACCAATTCCCGTGTACATCGCGAGCATGTCTCCCGCCATGCTCGAACTCACCGGAGTCCGCGCCGACGGTTGGATGGGCACCAGTTTCATTCCGGAGGGGGCAGAGGCCGCGTACTTCCGTCACCTTCGGCGAGGCGCAGCCTCGGCCAGTCGTTCGCTGGCCGACATCGACCTGTGTCAGGGAGCCGAAGTGGCGTTTGGTAACGATCTCGAAGCGATGGCAGCGGCTCGCAAGCCCGGCCTCGCCTTCAGCTTGGGTGGGATGGGGTCGGTCGACACCAACTTTTACAACTCGGCCTATGGGCGTCAGGGGTACGCCGGCGTTGCGGCTGAAGCTCAGCGTCTATGGGTGGCCGGCGATCGAGCCGCGGCGGCCGACGTCATCCCCGACGAGATGGTGTTGGGCACCACGCTCATCGGTCCTGCCGACCACGTAACCGCCCGATTGCAGGCTTGGAAAGACGCTGGGATCGACAGCATCCGTCTGTACCCAGCGGGCGACACGGTCGATGAACGGCTTGACACCCTTGGGCGAGCCCTCGACCTTGTTGCCGGGCTGGCATGATCAACGACCAGATCAACGACCAGATCAACGACCAGATCAACAACCAGACGAGCGTCGAGCAGTCTGGCGACGAACCGGTCTCAGCGAGGTGGGTCAACGCCGCGTCCAAGATTCTTGCCGGGCATCCTGATGATGTTCTGCGCGTGCTCCAGCGTCTAGAGGCTGACGCATTGTCGAATGTGGCCGAGTCAGTGCACCAGATCCAACGGCAGCGAGCCGTCGACGACGGTGATCACGACAGCATCATCGATCAGGCCTTCGAAAGCGGGTTTGGCCGTGATGGCCTGGGTCACCTGCCCTGGATCGAGGGTTCGGTCGTCGTGTGTCCCGGAGGGATCATCACCAAGAGTCGCAGCAGCCACCGGTGTCGCTTTATTAGTGTGAACAACAGCTGGGTATGGGACTGCTACGAGTGACTGCGAGAGGACAAGCGATCGACCGCGGGTGCTCTTGACGGGTTTCGGGCCATCGCCCTCGTGCCGGTGCTGAACGGCATGGAACTCGATGTCGTGAGCGGCAAGGCCCGAAGCGGCCAGCACTCGGTCGACAAGGTGATCTCGTTCAAGGTGAAGCGAGGCAAGCTGGTCGAGGTAGCCCAGCGTAACGTGACCCCCGCCGGGATGAAGTGATCTCAACCGGTCGCCCAGCTATCACGACCCACGCACGGTGTTGATCAAGCCAACCGCGTCGACGGGGCACTGATCGGACCGCCACGCGATCATCAGGTCGGGTCGGACAAGCGCCAGGCGAGCGTCGTAGACCTCGGCCACCGTTGGGTCGGCCAATTCGACTACCCGCAGCGGTAGACCTGCGGCCTTGGCCGCATCTACCAGTGGCGCAACGTCTGGAGCGTCTGGCCCGATGCGTAGCAGCGTGAAATCTGAGCCGAGTCGATCAAAGAGCGCCTGGCCATCGTCGAGCCACACGTGCGGGGCACGATGCCCCGGTCGGGCCACCGGTAGATATCGACGAGCATCGTCGGGTGGCTCGGGTGTGCCATCTGGAACGATGATGGGTGAGCCCTCATAGCGGTACCCCAACAGCGTGCCCGACGAGGCAATGAGCTTTTCTTGGTCCTTGATGTCGGCCTTGAGCGCTTGGCGAATCGCGTCGCCTGCCGGACCCTCTTCGTCAATCTCGTCCCCATTCTGCATGACGCGAAACAGATGGTCGAAGCAGTCTGCAGCTTCTTGGGTGTTGCGATGACCTATCGGCCGTCGCTCACGGTCATAGCTAGCGAGAAGCTCTGGCCCGGCCCAACCGTCAAGTGAGGCCTGAAGTCGCCACGCCAACTCGATCGCGTCGGACACACCGGTGTTCATGCCGAACCCGCCGGTGGGACTGAACAGATGTGCGGCATCACCAGCGAGGAAGCAACGTCCGTCGGAGTACCGCTCGGCTACCAGGGCGTGGGCGTCCCACGGCTGCACCGAGTAGACGTGAACATCGAACTCAGCGCCAACGACATCGGTAACTGCTTTGACTGGATCGACGTCTTGCCAGTCCTGACCATCGTCGAGGATCAGGTGATAGGTGTAGGTCTGATCGTCGTCCCATGTGAGCAAGAAGCCACGATGGTCCTTGTGCAGCGGGAAGAAGATGTTGCCATGGCCAAACGGGTGAGCGTTGATCATCTCCGGTGCTCGGAAGTACACCGACACGAACGAAGCCAGGCTCGAGGTGCCCTCGTAGTCGATGCCGAGTTGGCGACGGACCGTTGAGCGCCCCCCGTCACACCCGACCAGGAACGATGTCTCGACCGTCTCTATACGACCGGTCGTGAGCTCTTCGGTGCGGCAGGTCACTTTATCGCCGTCGTCGGCAAAATCAAGCAGTCGCCATTGGAAGCGAAAATCGACGGCCGGCTGGTCAACGATGTAGTCGAGGATCACCTGCTCGACTTCGTTCTGACCGGTGATGGTCTTGAGGTAGGGCGACCAGTTGTGCTCGGCCTCGGTGTACCCACCAGTTTGGCGGGTCAGCAGAAGCTGATCGAACGGTGGCAACGAGACGCGATGGATCTCTCGCCCGTGCAGTGTGGTGACCCACAAGTATTCGGCGGGCAGATCGGGCGGGATTCCTGCGTTCGTGATCGCCTCATCGACCCCCCACCGCCGGTAATACTCCATCGTTCGATTGGCGACCGCATTGGCCCGGGGGTGATCGTTCAGCCCAGGGCGCTCCTCCAACACGAGGCACTCAACGCCTCGCCAACCGAGTTCGGCTGCGAGCGAGAGCCCAACGGATCCACCGCCCACGACTATGACCGGATACCTCGACCGCAGGGCTTCATCGCTGCGGATCATGACGGCGCCACGACCGGGTGGAACGCTCGGATGGTCACCGATTCGAACAGGCCTGCACGGTTGTAGGGCTCGTCCTCACTGAAGGCGACCGCTGCGGCGCGATCGGCGAAATCTTTGACAATCATGCTGCCGATAGCGGTCGTGCCATCGTCGGCCAGCAGAGGCCCTCCGAGATACATCGAGTCCATGTGGCCACCGACGAAGTCTCGATGAGCATCACCTATCGAGGCGCGAAGCTCGGCGCCGTGAGGACGATCGATCATGTGGATCACAAAGAGCATGAGAGAGTCTCTCCCGGCGACGCAACGGTGAGGAAATCCCGATCTTCGTGGACCTCAGTCGGTGTACGAGGCGAGATTTCGATGCTCATCAAGAAATCCCCGAATCGTGCTGTTGAACGCTTTCGGGGCTTCGAGATTGCTCAAATGTCCGGCGCCTTCGAGCACCGATAATCGGGCGTCGTTCAGCATCGTCTGCAGCTTGGCGCCGAGCTCGGGTGGGGTGAGCCGATCCTCGCTGCCGAAGATGAGCTGGATCGGCATCTCGAGCAGGTGAAGGGTGTCTTGCTGGTCGAAGGTCGTCGACGCCCGCAGTGTCTTGAGGTAAGAGTCGACGCGAAGCTGCAGAATGCTCTCGTGTAGTTCCTGGCGCACCTCGGGTGAACAGTTGGGGCTAACGAGCGACTGGATCAGGCGGGGCGCCAAATCGGCGAAGGTCTTACCTTCTCGGAGCGGCCGCTCTCGCAGTTCGATGAACTCACGCTGCTTGTCTGGCGTCAGCGCGTTCTCGAAGCCGTAGAAGCAGTCGCACAAGGTAAGTGTTGCGACCAGGTCCAAATGTCGAGGTGCAAAGTCCATCAAGATGCGGGCGCCCATCGACAGTCCAACGAGGTGGGCGCGAGCGATCCCAAATTGGTCGAAGAGTCGACGCAGGTCATCGCCGAATGCAGAGAAGTCAAGGGCCCCGTCGTAGTCATCGGAAGCGCCGTATCCCCGCGCATCCCAGGCCATGCAGGTGTAACTCGCGGACAGCGCTGCCATCTGGAGGCGCCAGTTCGATCGGTTGCCGCCAATGCCGTGCAAAAAGATGACCGGAGGGCCATTCCCCTCAACTTGCACCGCGACTCGTGGCTGTCCGTCGACGAACTTCAGCGTTGTCACGACCGCTACCCGACCGCCGACGCGACCACCGCTCCGCTGGCGACGACCTGTGTGTCATCGACAACGATGTCGCAATTGCGCATCGGCAGATCGAAATGGCAGGCAGTAAATCGGTCGGCGAACTCGTTGGCCCCGGTTGAGAACAGAAAGCTTCCCGCGATGGCCCGCATCTCGGTGCAGTTGATATCGCCTTTGTCGTACATGGTGAGAGAATCCCACCGTGCGCCAGGGTTCAAGCCCCAGCCGACATGCGAGACGGCATAGGCATTCGGGTCGTTCCAACCTGCGTAGTAGGTGCGCATGAGCTGGGCGTCGAGACCAGCTCCATCGATCGATACCACTCGGTCGTTCTCGACGGTGAGCACGACCTGCGATTCGAAGTATCGCTTGAAGGTGAGATTGAGGTCACCGACGTCGAGGACGACGGTGCCGTTTGTGGTGTTGGCGAGTGGGAAACAGAGACACAAGCCAGCTGGCCAATACGCAATCTTGTCGTTGGGCCCCAAGATGCCACCCCCGCCCCGACTAGGTGCTCCCGTTATGTCAACGCTCAGGTCCGTGCCGCTCGGTGACGTAATGTGCATGGTCGAACCAGAGTCGAGCAGGGTGAGCGCTTTCAGGGATTGCTCGTGCACAAGCGGATCGGGCCGGCATCGCTCTAGCACCTCCGGATGCTCGTTCGAGATCATCAGCACCCGCCCACCGGCCCCAAGTAAGTCCTGGCGAGCCTTACTGTGCAGCAGGCCTTCGACCGTGCAGTCGACCACTAATGAGCACGCCCCGAGTGCCTGCATGATCTCGGGATAGTCGTCGTAGGCATAGGTTGCCCCGGTCGATCGAACCGGGAGTGGGTCCTGTAGTTCCGGTGATGCCACGGTGACGCGTACGCCTCGTGCGCCGATGCGATGCAGCGCGTGTTCGGTGAGTTCGACCAGGACGGGCCGACTCTGACTCTCGGCCAACACACCGATCAGATCACCGGCGCTGACTCCCGACAGACGGAGCGAGTCTTCGAAACAGGCAATCCACTTTGGTTCCAGCACTTCGATCATGAGCCGAGTTTCGCTCAACCATCTTGAGATCAGCCAGGCAGCAGGAACATCTCGTGGTTTCAGCCGAGCAGGTCGAGGGGGTGCGAGAGGGTTCCGCCTCCGAGCCGTTTGGCCTGTGATCGACATGACCAGCCGGTGGCTACGGGCGCGTGAGCATCGTCGAGGCGTTGGCGCCAGCCCCTCTCGAAGAGGTGTCGTGACACTTGTTGGTTCTTGACCTCGTGACCGAACACGCCAGCCATGCCACAACACGTTGTCTCGACCACCTCGACGTCGCAACCGGCTGCCGTCAGCACGGACTCCCACTGCTGTATCCACTCCGGCGCCAGGCTCCGCTCGGTGCAATGCCCGAACAGCTCGACTTTTCCGCTGGTGGTTCTGGGGATGCGGTCGACCCGTGCTGCCAGCACCTCGACGAGACCCTGAACCAGTTGCGCGGGGAAGCCGGGATGAATCGCCGGGTACTCACGGCGGAACATCAGCGCTACAGCCGGATCGACGACAACGGGAATAGACCCGGACGCTGCGATCGGTTCGAGAAGCTCTCGCTGGGCGGCGGCGGCCTTGGCAAACCGAACTCTGTCGCCCTTCACATGGTCGAATTTTCCAGAGGGCACGAAAGCCGAGCGGGACACTGTGTATCCCAGTGATTCGAGGGTGATCACTGCGTTGTTGAACGTCTGCGGTTCGAAGACCGAGGTGAACACGTCGGGCAGGATGACGATGTCGGTGGGGGTCGCCGGGTCGAAGTTGGCGACGACGGGTCGCGCTCGCAAGGAGCGGCGGGAGGGCACAGGAAGATCCACGAGTCCGAGGCGGCTGCCGGCGATACGCGCTCCCAGTTCAGCTAGCTGGGTTGGCGGGAAAGCGGCCAGACCAGCTACCTGCTCAAATCGTGACAATACCCGATGAGCCAGGGGTCGTTTCCGTTGTTGGTAGTACCGCTCGAAGAATCGTGACTTGAGCTCCGGGATGTCGACCTGAACGGGGCAACGACCAGTACACGCGGCACAGGAGAGACACTGGTGCATCGTGGTGGCGACGGCCTCGGTGAGCTCGTTGTTGGGTTCGTTCTGCTCCTCGGTCACCAACCACTGACGAATAAGGTCGGCCCTGCCCTTTGGAGCCTGCATCGGGTCGCCGGTGGCCTTGAACGAAGGGCACATCACTTCGCTGGTCGAGTAGTGATGGCAAAGACCGTTGCCATTGCAGGAGAAGGCGCTCGCGAACTCCGACCGGACCTCGAGGGGAACCCGGCGGTCGGACGCAGCCCGAGTCGGCACTTCATCGATGGTGAGCAGTGGCTCGTGCGAACTGATCGGCCGATACAGCTTGCCCGGGTTAAAACAGTCGAGGGGGTCGAACGCCGCCTTCAGGCGGCGCATGATCAGAACAGTTCCGGGTTCGAGAAAGTCGTCGGCGAACTGCCCTCGCACGCCTCGGCCGTGCTCGCCCCAGAGGATGCCACCGTGTTTGGCCAACAAGGCGACGACATCAGCGGTTACGTCGGCTACGAGGCGCTCATGAGACTCGTCGATGGGATCGAGAGCTGGCCGAACGTGAACACAGCCGACGTCAGCATGGCCGAACATGGCGTAGGTCAGGCCTCGGGCATCGAGGAGAGCGCGGAATCCACGAATGAAGGCGGGCATTTCGGCGACCGGGACGGCGCAGTCTTCGACGAAGGCCGTTGGCCGGGGCTCCCCCGGGGCAACTTTGGCCAGCAGACCGACCGCGTCGGCTCGGACCTTCCAAGCTGCAGCCTTCACCGCCTGGTCGCGAACAACCGTCACTGACCGGCTGAGCGAGCCGCGAGTGATGAGATCTTCAACCGCCACCACATCAGGTTCGGTGGCGCCGGTGTACTCGAGTAACAGCATCGAGCCGGCATCGGAATCGACGATGGTCTCCAGTAGCGGCCACGCAGTTGATGCCCGACCCCGGTTGAGGGTCGTCTCGTCGAACGTCTCGATGGCCGCTGGATGTGACGCGGTCAGGCGTAGCGAGTCGGTGAGGGCATCGTCGAAGGATGCGTAGGTGGCGAGCACCAACACGTTGTGTGCTGGCACGTCGGTCAGCTTCAACGTGGCGGCGGTGATGACACCGAGCGTGCCTTCCGAACCGCACAGCACGGGTATGGGGTCGACCATGCCCTCGCTGCGGACTCGGTCGATGCCGTAGCCGCTAAATCCGCGGGCTAGCTCGGGGAGCGGATGTGGTCCGGGGGGAATGTCGAGCAAGGCTCGCCAGATCTCACCGATTCGGTCGGTGCCCGACGCCAGCCGCTCGGCTTCGGCCACAGTTACCGGCGCTGCCTCCCACACCGTGCCGTCGTCGAGGACCACCTCCAGCGCCACGACGTGACCACTGGTGCGGCCGTACAGCAACGAACCCTTGCCGGCTGCATCGGTCGAGATCATCCCGCCAACCGTCGCTCGATTCACGGTCGAGGTCGATGGTGGCCAGAACAGGCCGTGCTCTGCAAGCTGTTCATTGAGCTGAGCGGTGACGATGCCAGGGCCTACCCGTGCCGTTCGGGCGTCGACGTCGAGCATGTGCAGCGCGTTCATTCGTCGCTTTACATCGATGATCAACCCATCGGTAAGGCTCTGACCGTTGGTGCCGGTGCCTGCCCCGCGGGCCGTGATCGGCCGGGGTGCGTGACGTTGTCGGTTGGCCGCTACCAGGGCGCTGATATGGGCAGCGTCGGTGGCGACGACCACGCCGGACGGAGGCACCTGATAGATCGAGTTGTCGGTGGCGTAAACAGTCCGAGCGCCAACTGACTCGTCGATTCGGATCGAAGTGTCGTCGATGTGTGTCATCGGCAGGTCATTGTAGGAGGCAGGTCTGTATAGGAGGAGGTGACAGGTCAGTTGGTGCGCGTCCCACCACCACCACCACCACCACCACCGGCGATGTTGAACACGAAGATGGCGATGACGAACAGCGCGAAAACGCCAAAGAGAGCGACCCACTGAATGGTGGCGTTCAAGCTTTGAGCTCTACCGGTTGCCTTTTGCTTCGTTGACATGTGATCCGAAACCCCCAAGAGGTGCATGTTCTTCCCTGCCTACAGGACGATAGCCTTCGGCTGGATGGCGACTGCCGATTCAGTGATGCTGCGGGTGCTCCGTCTGCCGGAGGACACCGGCGGGACAGAGGCCGAAGCGCGGTCCGCTTTTCAGACCTCAATTGCCCTCTCGGGCCTGCGCTGTCTCATCACGTATCTCATCTTGCCGTTCGTGGCTCCGACGATAGGATTCTTCGCTGCGATCGGTCGCCCGCTCGGCATATTCGTGAATTTGGTCGCCATGATCTCGATCGTGATGAGCATGCGACGCTTCTGGCGAGTGCGCCATGCCCAGCGATGGGCCTATACGTGCCTCGGTGGCCTCATGATGTGTTTCTTGGTGTTCCTTCTGGCCCGAGATCTCTTCTTCGTCTGAATCCCCGCCACGCGTCCCATCGTTTGGCAAGCTGGAGTCTTCATGCACGTCTTGATCATTGGCGCCGGAGAGATCGGTTTCTATCTGGCTCAACGGCTCGAGGCCGAGCATCACGACGTCGTTGTCGTCGACAAGGACTCCGTCCGCTGCTCGGCAATCGCGGCTCAACTCGACGTACAGGTGATCACTGGCAACGGTGGCAGCCCAGCGATTCTCGAACGAGCTCGTATCGACAAGGCCGATCTTGTTGCTGCAGTCACCGACCTCGATGAGGTCAACCTGATCACGTCCTTGCTGGCGAAGGAGTACGGCGTCGAGACGACGGTGGTGCGACTCCAATCGGAAGAACTCCGTGGCGAGGCCAGTGGCAATCTGTTGAAACGAGTCGGAGCCGATCTAGTCATCGATCCTGATGCCGACACCGCCGATGAGATTCTCGAGCTCGTGCACAGCACTGGCGCAGATGAGATCTACCCCATGGCTGGCGGAGACCTTGTCGTGATCGGTGGCTTTATCACCGCCGGCGCACCGCTGGCAGGCCGCTTCCTGAAGGACATCGCGGCCGAGTACGAGCCCAACTGGGAGTTCTTGTTCGGCGCAGTGACTCGCAATGGCGACACCTCGATACCGCGTGGCGATCAGAAGCTGCTGGCAGGTGACCATGTCCGGGTGCTCGCCACTCGTCGGGCCAGAGGCCAGATCCTCGACCTGTTGGGCGTTCCCGGCCAGCGGGCTCGGAGAGTGTTGATCCTCGGAGGCGGCGCCATTGGCACCAGGGTCGCCACTCGTCTTCAAGCCGAGGGGGTCGAGGTTGTGCTGATCGAGCGCGACCCGGAACGGGCCGAGGCACTGGCTGAAGAGCTTCATCGCACCGTCGTCGTGCAGGGAGACATCACCGACACCGAGCTGTTGCACGAAGAGGGCGTCGGCTCTTTCGATGCCGTCGTTGCCGCTGCAGGTGAGGACTCGCACAACGTCCTGGCCTGTGCCTTTGCTGCTTCGGAGGGGGCAAGGTTCACTGTGGCGGTACTACATCGCCTCGCCTTGTTGCCGCTGGTTCGTCGGTTCGGTATCAATGCGGCGCTGAGTCCCCGCACCGCGTCGGCTAACGCCGTGCTGCGTCATGTGCGAGGTGGAACGTCTGCCGTTGCTACCTTCCTCGAGTCCGACTCTGAAGTCGATGAGATCGAGATCGAGCCCGGGAGTCGCGCAGATGGCTCGGTAGTCAGCGGATTGGGACTGCCGCACAACATCTTGATTGGTGCCGTCATTCGCCCTGGAGCATCGGCCGAGATCGTGCGGGGTAAGACCATTCTCCGGGCCGGCGACCACATCGTGGTCTTCGCTCGCCCTGATGATCTGGCCGTGGTCAAGGAGTTCTTCGCCCGGTGAGCCGTACGGCTGCGGGCACGGCCGGTCATTTGCCCGACGATCGAGCCCGCTACCCCAGCCTGATTCTTCACGTCGTCGGTCTGTCGATCGCAGTGAGCGGTATTGGTGTGCTCATCTCGGGCGTTGTCGAGGCCATCGATAGCGGCGCCGAGGTGGTGTCGCTCTTGCTTTGCGGCGCCGCCATCACATCGGTCGGCATAGCGCTGCGCTGGAGCACCCGGCTACCAGCCAATATTCAAGCGCTCGAGATCTTCAGCACTGTGGCCATGGCGTGGGTTGCGTTGGCGGTGGTCGGCGCTCTGCCTTACATCGTCACCGGCACCATCACATCGTTCGACGACGCCATCTTCGAATCGGTGTCGGGATTCACGACGACCGGGGCAACGGTGCTCCGACCGATCGAAGGCATATCCAAAGGTGTGCTGTTCTGGCGCGCGACCACCCAGTGGTTGGGAGGCATGGGCGTGATCGTCCTGGTGGTGGCGGTGCTTCCTGCTGCTGGAGCCGGTGGCTTCGATCTACTCGAGGCCGAGGCTCCTGGCCCAGCCGGCGAGCGGCTCACGCCCCGAGTGCAACAGACGGCGGCCCGGCTGTGGATGGTCTATGTGGGGTTCACCGTCTTGCTCACCGGCCTCTACATGGCGGGCGGGATGAGCATCTACGACGGCGTATCTCACAGCTTCACCACCGTCTCGACCGGAGGCTTCTCGCCCTACAACCGGTCATTGGGCCACTTCGATTCGAGCTACATCGAGTGGGTTGCTATCGCCGCCATGTTCGCAGCCGGCACCAGCTTCACGCTTATCTACCGCACGGTGACCGGCAAGGTGGGCCCGCTGCTTCGCTCGATCGAATTTCGTCTCTACGTCGTTGTCGTCGCTGCTGCATCGGTCTGCGTGTATCTCACCGCTGATCCGACGGTCACAGGTCATCAGGCGATGCGCGACGCCCTGTTTGCCGTCACCTCGGTGACGTCGACCACCGGGTACGCCACTGCCGATTTCGGGGCATGGGAACAGTCGGCCCAGAGTGTGCTGCTTCTCCTCATGCCGCTTGGTGCCATGGCCGGCTCCACTGCTGGCGGCGTCAAGATGGTGCGGCTTCTGGCGGTCGCAAGCTTTGCCCACCGCGAAACACTGCGGCAGCTGCATCCGCGCATGGTACGACCCGTACGGGTTGGTGGCGAGATTCTCGACGACCGAATCGTCAAAAAGGTGCTCGGATTTCTTGTGCTCTCGCTTGCGCTGTTCGGCGGAAGCGCCTTGCTCATGGCCCTCAGTGGGGCTGACATGGTCACGGCTCTTTCGGCCGCCGCCACCACGTTCGGCAACGTCGGACCGGGTTTGGCTGATATCGGGCCGACGAACGACTTCTTGAACTTGCCGCGATTCGCCCGCTGGGTGGCCATTGGAAACATGGCTCTCGGACGGCTCGAGATCTACCCGATCCTTTTGGCTTTGGCTTCCATACCCCAGCCGTGGCGGCGCTGGTGGCGTCGCCTGACAGCCTGAACTCCGAACTGACATCAGGGTTGTGCAGCGCCGATGAGAGTCGACAGCGAGGATCTGCTGTAGCTCGCCGCGCTGACAGACGGCAGTTACATGTCGATAGTTCATGATGGAGATGACGGAGAGCGGCTCGGGCCTGCACATAGCAGACCATCTCAGCGCTGAATGGCGGCTGTTGCTGATCGAGGACTCCCCTACCTATCAGGTGCTCGTTGCCTCTCTTCTGGAGGAACAGGGGTTTCAGCTGAAGGTTGCTGGCGAAGGGCGTGTCGGGTTGGACGAAGTGCGTGGCTGGCAGCCGGACCTCGTGCTGCTCGACCTCGGACTCCCCGACATTGATGGCATGAGCGTGTGTGAGGAAATCCGGGCGCTGAGCGACGCGTTCATCATCATGCTCACCGGACGCGACGATGACGACAGCCGGTTCAGCGGACTGCGAGTCGGGGCCGACGCCTACGTTACAAAGCCCTTCGACAACCGCGAACTACTCTTGGCCATCGAGGTTCTGCTGCGACGCAGTAAGCCTCGCCAGGGGCTTCCCGATGTGGTCGTGATTGGGGCCTTGAGCATCGACCGGGCCGCACGACAGGTCGAGCTTGATGATCGCCAGATTCATCTCACCACTATCGAGCTATTGCTTCTCGAGCGTCTGGCATCGGCTCATGGCGACGTCGTAAGTCGGTCCGATCTGATGGCGTGTCTCTGGGGCCCGAACTGGGTTGGAGACGACCACGTCATCAGCGTGCACGTGGCAAACCTCAGGAAAAAGATCGACCCGGAGAGTCTCGGTCGCATCGAAACGATGCGAGGGGTCGGCTACCGACTACGGGTCCGGTAAACGACACTATCCCCTCCGAGACAATGCTGGGTCTCGGAGGGGATAGTGAAATTAACGGAGAAGTTGTCTGGCGACCGAAGCGGGAACCGGCCGCCAGAGACGAGATGGGCTTTGGCTAATAGGCCGCCCCTAACAGACCGACCGCGATGGTCAAACCTTCGTGGCCAAGGCCGCCCTCGGTCACGCTTGCTCGCCCGTCACGATCGACCAGAACCGTCGATGGCTGGGTCGTGATGCCGAAACGGTTCCAGAGGGTCAGATCAGCGTCGTTGATGTGGATGACGTTTTCCTGGAAGAGATCAGCTTCTTCGACGAACTGCTGGAATGTGTCAGCGCTGCCGTCGGTGTGAACGAAGAGAAAGGTCACTAGCGGGTTCGCATCCGCCACCCGGGCATACGCCGGACCGTCCTGCACCGACACCACGCAACCGGGCGAGACGAAGGTCACCAACGCCGATCCGGACCGATAGATCTCGGCACCGACCAGAGGGGCTCCGGAAAAGAGCTCCGGGGCGATGAAGTCGAACGCTTCGGGCTTGGTGCTCCACTCCGGCGAGAAGCCAGAGACCGGACGGACCTGGAGGACCTCATCTACCGAGACGGGCAGACTTCCTCGGGTTTCGGCGGTGGCGTCGTCCGCAGTGCTGTTGGGTGCCGAGTCGCTGTTGATTACTGAGTCGCTGCCGGCCGTCGAGTTGCCGTTGTCTGTCGAGTCGCTGTTCACAACCGAGTTGCCGGCTGCCGAGCTGTTGCCGCCTACCAACTCGCTCTCGGTGCCCGAACGCTCTGCCGGTTCGAGATCAATGATGGTCGTGTCGGACATTCCTGTCTCCACCAGCTCGCCCTGGATCGCAGAGCAGCCGGCTGAGCTGAACACGATGAGGGAAAGCAAGGCGGTGGAGATCAAAGGACGGCAGGTCACTAGGCCTGCCCCTCGACGGTCGTCACCGCGGGGAGTGCGGTGAGCGCTACCTGGTCGAAGGAAATCTGCGAGACGCTCGAGATCAGTCCGACCATGCCGCCGGACTCGGTCATTTCGAAGTTGCCTACAACCGTGCCGTCGAGCGATACCGCTACGACGTTGCCGTGCACTTCAACACTGAGTGAGATGGTCTGGCCGGCAGATGGTGCGGTGACAGCCACAGATCCGAGTTGCTGGTAATAGCCGAGATTGTTGTACTCGCCCCATCGAAGCCGCTCGAGTACACACCGGTTTGATCGGTCACGGTTATGAGGTTGCCAACGGCTCCCCGCTCCGGACGATCGACGTCTTCGCCTGCGACACACTCTGGGCCTGCGCCCATTCCGGCATCGGCGAAGTTGTAGGTGCTGTCGTCCGTGGCTTCCGGCGTCGGTTCGGGGTCAGGTGCGGGAGGGATAGGAGTAAACGTCAACGAGATCTCGTCATAGTTCTCCGCGTAGAAGACGCTGGCTTCAATAGCGGCGTCGGTTCGCGGCGGGCTCTCCGACTCCGGACCATCAACATCATCCAGACCAGGAATTGGGACGGCAAGCGAGCACGAGGCGCCGTCATTCGATGAAGTCGCGGGGGCCCGGCCGACCAACGATGCTTGCGGTGTCGACGTGGTGTATCCGGTGATCTGGTAAATCTCGCCCGAGTTGCGCCCGACGTAGAGGTTGCCGCCCGCTGTTGACCACGCCGCACCATAGGACTCCAGGGTCTCGGGCAAACCCGAAATGAGGCCCAGCTCGTGAGTCTCCAAGGTTGTCTGGTCATAGGAATAGAACGAACCGTCGCTGCTGACGCCATAGAACACACCATGCACGTTGGTGATGTCGGCGACAGCCGTGTACCCGCTGAACTCCGGGACCGGGATAACTTCCAGCGTGTCGACGTCGACGGTGTACCAGTCTCGACCGCCCCCAGAAATGTTGAGCAGGCCATCATCGGCGAAGTCGCCGGCGTAGGAGCCCCCAGGCATATCGAGGGTGCCTAGGGAGGTGCGGGTACCGGTGTTATCGATCCGATAAAGGGTTGTGTCGCTGATGCCGTACAGATACCCATCGGCGATCCGATAGCCCATGGCGTTGTAGTTGGAATGGTCTGGGCCGATTGGGGCGTAGGTCTCGGCGGCTGGGTCGAGCTCGGCTAGCTGGCCGCTGATGACCTGGTAAAAGCCGGGATCGCACGGGAATGTGGTATCGGCGGCGCTCGCTGGCACGCCAGCGCCCAGCGTGGAAGCGAGAAGGGCGACGGGAATTGCGGCTGCGGCGAATACTCGATGCGTGGATCGTCCGGTCTGGGTGGGCTTGCGGTTTCGCATACCCAGTTCATCGAACAGGACGCGCAAATACTCGAGTCAAGACTCCCTCAAGAAGTCAGAAACTCTCTTTGGTGACAGGCGTTCTCGTCTTGGTCGTTAGGCGTCTCGAAGGCAGCAGTACGATGTTTGCTGTGTCGCATAGCGCTGATTTGGGGGTCTTTCGAGCCGATGTGGCGAGTTTTCTCGGCCAAGAACGAGCGGCCGGACGCGCTTGCGAGGACTTTGGAGCCATCCTTCCGCCCCATCAACATGATGCTGCATTGCGCTGGCAACGACGCCTGGCCGAGACGGGCTTCGCTGGATTGCATTGGCCGCTCGAGTACGGGGGCGGCGGACTATCGCAAGCCCACAGCATCATCTGGTACGAGGAATGTGCCCGAGCTCAAGTTGCCCCCTACCTCAACCTCCAGGGCATCGTGCTCGCCGGTGAGGCCATCCTGCGGTCCGGCACCAGTGCACAGAAGCAGCGATTCCTGGCGCCCACCCTCAATGGCGACATCCTGTGGTGTCAGCTCTTCGGCGAACCGGAGGCCGGCTCTGACTTGGCCAGCCTACAAACCAAGGCCCAGATTGACGGCGAGCGCTACATTCTCAACGGTCAAAAGGTGTGGTCGTCCAACGGCCAGTTTGCCCAGTTCGGAATCCTCATGGCCAGAACCGATCCGGATGCCCCGAGACACAAGGGCATCTCGTTCTTTCTTCTCGACATGGAATTGCCAGGAGTGGATGTTCGGCCCCTCAAACAAATGACCGGCGATGAAGAGTTCTGCGAGGTCTTCTTCGACGATGTTGAGATGCCGGCCGATGCCTTGCTCGGCGCACCACACGATGGGTGGCGGGTCGCCATGGACGTGCTCGGGGATGAGCGAGGATCGTTTGGTGCCGCCGGTGTCATTAGTCTTGACCAGCGGCTGGCTGGGATCGCCGGGATGGCCGCCGGGGCCGACACGTTGGCCAAGGATCAGTTGGCATCGTTGCTCGGGCGTGGTCATGCGCTGAAAACTCTGTTGCTGCGATCGTCGGACAATCCAACGATGGCCCCCGCAGTCAAAGTGGTGCGGTCGGAGCTCGATGTCGATGTGAACAGTCTCTCAGCGGGCCTGCGAGGAGCCAGCGCCATGTTGGCCGGTGCCGAGACAGACACCTTCCTGTACGCGCCTGGCATGCGCGTTGCCGGCGGCACCAGTGAGATTCAGCGCAACATTATTGGCGAGCGGATCCTCGGGCTACCGCGAGAACCAAACCCCACTTCCTGAACTCCGGTCGATACGGCCGATCAGGTCTGTAACGAGCGCCAGATCTTCTCGGGGGTGAGCGGTAGGTCGATGTGTTGAATACCCCGACCAGCGAGCGCGTCGAGTACAGCGTTGTGAGCTGACCCAGTGGCGGCGTTGCATCCGTTCTCACCAATGCCTCGCGTCCCCAAGGGGTTGCGATCGGTTGGAGTTCCGAGAGTCTCGGTCTGGAAGTCGCAGAACTCTGCCGCTGCCGGCAGGAGATAGGTGGCGAAGGTGGCCGCCAACGGGTTGCCGAGGCCGTCGAAACCTATGTCTTCGTAGAGGGTCTGACCCAGACCGGCGGCCACGCCACCGTGCTGCTGGCCCTCGACCAGGGCGGGCTGTAGAACTTCGCCACAGTCGTCCACCGCAGCATGAGCGAGAAGCCGCACGGCTCCTGTTTCGGTGTCGACCTCGACAACGGTTGCATGGGTGCCGTAGGGGTGTGCGGCACCAGCCACCGATTCCGAGCGCGTTGCCTCAAGGCAATTGCCGGGTGCAGTCGAGGCAAGCTCTGACCACTCGACCCGACGAGTGGGGACACCGGCGACCGCCAGTCCAGCAGCTAGCCCGTGGCTGGCGGCCGCCACAACGAGATCCTGAGGTGCCGCCTCGAGTCGTGCAGCCGCCAGCGGCCGAGCTGCCTCGATGATGTCTGTGCATGTATTCACCAGCACACTCGCCGCCACCTGAGTCGATCGTGAGCCGCCGGTTGCCTGCCCCGTTGAGATGATGTCGGTGTCGGCATCGATCATCTCGATCATCTCGGGGTCGATGCCGAGCTTTTCTGAAACGAGTGCCGACCACGTGGTCAAGTGCCCCTGTCCGTGAGAAGGACTGGCGCACCCAATCAAGATCGAACCGTCGGGACGCACCCGAATGAGCGCCGAGTCCACAGGCGCACCGCGGGCCGATGTCTGGGCGTAGTTGGCGATGCCAATCCCGATCTGGCGATGGTTACCTTCGGCTCGCCCCTTTTGCTGCTCGGCTCGCCATCGCCCAGCATCGATAAGATCACGGGCGCGGTGCATTGCCAGAAGTGGGTCGGCTTCGTCGTACACGACCGACTCGTGTCCTGGGCCGGGGGCCGAGGTGAGGGGAAACTCTTCGGCCGTTGCCAGGTTCCGTTCGCGGAGTTCGATCGGGTCGAGGCCTAATCCGGCGGCGGCCATGTCGAGCACCCGCTCCCGAGCATGGTTCGCTTCCGGCTGTCCGGCGCCTCGGTAGGCGCCGACGGGCGTCGTATTGGTGAGGACAGCCGTGGCCCGGCATCGATAGCGAGGCACTCGATACATGCCGGGGACCTGTCGCCGGGCCGAGATCATCAGGAGCGCCGAAAGATGAGCACTCGCACCGGCGTCAGCGGTGATATCGCAGTCGATGCCGGTGATACATCCGTCGGCGTCGAAGCCCATTCGGATGCTTGTGTGATAGCCGCGACCTTGAGCCATACCGGTGAGATTCTCATACCGGTTTTGGATCCAGCGCACCGGGCGTTGATGATCGAGAGCTAGGCGACAGACCACGACGAACTCGGGAGAGATTGATGCTCGACCGCCGAAGCCGCCGCCCACCGAGGGTGACCGCACACGCAAGCGTTCAGGAGCCATCCCTAGATTGTCTGCCAGCTGATTGCGAATATTCTGGACGCCCTGACTGGTGCACCAAATGTCGAGACCATCACCGTCGGGGTAGGCGATGATGCCATCACATTCGATGGGAGCTGAGGCCAAGCGGTTGTTCACGATGGTGGTCTCGAAGACGTGGACTGCCTCGGGTCCGATCGGATCGTTCCCCGAGTCATCAAGCTCGTACACGACGTTGCCGGAGCTGCCCGGATAGAGGGCGGGCGCCGCTGCCGATTTGGTCGGGTCGACGACAGGGTCGAACATCTCAATCTCGAGGTCGACCAGATCTGCGGCGTCAGTCGCCGTCGTCAGGTCGTCGGCAAGTATGACGGCCACGCCTTCGCCCACGAATCGAACATTGGCGGTCGCCAACGGGCTACTACACATCGTTGTGGGCAGATCTGGGAAGAGACAGAACGGAGCCAGCCCGATGGTGTCGCCGGTCTCGACTGCGACAACACCCGGTTGGGCCGCAGCCTCGCTCGTTTCAATGGAGACGATACGACCGGATGCGATCGGTGATCGAACAAAAACCGCCTGCAGCGCCCCCTGGGCGACGAGATCAGCAGTGAATCGCCGTGTCCCCTGCAGCAGCGCGGGGTCCTCAGCCTGTCGTGGGCCACCCGAAGCCGTCGTTGCGCCTGGCATCTCGCTAGAGCTCGTCGGGGTCGATGAGATCACCGGCGGCAGCGAGGGCGCTGGCCAGGGTCACCGAGCGCTGATAGACGGCCTCGAAATAGTGCTCGGCGATTTGTTCGTGCCCATTGAGGGGTGGCCGACCGAGAGAACGAATAACGGCAGCGGGGTCTTTGGTGATCCGGACCGTGTCCTTGGGCTCGGGCAATTTCTCGACCTCACCCCAGAACTGACCGGTCTTGGCCCCGCCGCCCTTGTTTTTGCGGCGTCGTTTGGAGCGCTTCTGGGACTGCTTCTGGTTGTTGCCTTCGCTCATGCTTGCAGCTCCAGTGCTTCGTCATCGGCCAGCAAAAGCGCGCCGGGGTCGATACCGAGTGCTTCCTTCAGCTGATCGGCATCGAGGTCGGCGATCGAACTCGACTTCGGAAGCACCAGGTCGGCGATCTGGCGCTTGCCAGCGACGACCTCTTCGACTCGCTCGTCAACGGTTCCCGGGCACACGAGGCGATGGCAAATAACCGTGCTTGTCTGACCAATTCGCCACACGCGATCGCGGGCTTGGTCTTCGACCGCGGGGTTCCACCATCGGTCATAAAGCACAACGTGGCTGGCGGCCGTGAGATTCAGCCCGGTGCCGCCGGCTTTCAGCGAAAGCACCATGGCGCCAGCGCCCTCCTTGGCCTGGAATTCGCTGACCAGCCGATCGCGAGCGCCACGGGCCAAACCGCCGTGATAGCACGCGATATCAACCCCGGTTCGTTCGCTCAGGTACGTGGCCAGCTTGACTCCCCACGTAGCGAAGTGAGTGAAGATGAGCATGCGCTCATTGGCTTCGAATACGTTGTCGACGATCTCGTCCAAACGGGCCAGCTTGCCTGACCGGCCGTCGAGTGGAAGATCGTCGCTCTGGTAGGCGGCAGGATGGTTGCAGATCTGCTTGAGCGCTGTGATGGCCGCGAGCACCGCACCCTTCTTCTTCGGGCCCTCGCTCGTGGTGTCCAAGACGAGAGTGTCGAGAACGGCCTGGTAGAGACCAATTTGCTCGGGAGTCATGCTGCAGAGATCGAGCTCATCAATGCGGTCGGGTAGCTCCGCAGC
Source organism: Acidimicrobiales bacterium (assembly GCA_047638695.1). GTDB lineage: Bacteria > Actinomycetota > Acidimicrobiia > Acidimicrobiales > SZUA-35 > JAHECQ01. The sequence continues at coordinate 23,966 of JBLINY010000014.1, forward strand.
GATCGCAGGCTCGGCCTTTGTGCGTCGGAATACGAGTATGCCGTTGAGGGCTCGGAGCGCCCCTTCGGCCCCGTCTTTGCCAGTGCCGCTAGGCGACAACTGACGAATGAAGTCGGTTCGAGTGCCGACCAAACCGGGGTTGGTGAAGTCAATGATGGCCCAAAGATCTCCGAGACCATTCTCGATCGGGGTACCGGTGAGCGCAACGCGGCTTTTGGCCGGAATCCGTCGAAGCTGCTGAGCGGTGTCGCTGGCTGGATTCTTGATGGCTTGGGCCTCATCAAGAATGACCTTGCCCCATTCGATCTCGGAGAAGGCATCGGCATCGCGGACGGCGGTGCCGTAGGTGGTGATGACGATGTCGTTGTCGTCGACGAGTCGTTTGAGTCTGTCGCCCGTCGCTCGGTTCGAACCGTGGTGCACGGTGACACGCAGATCGGGAACGAACTTGCGGGCTTCGTTGGCCCAGTTTCCAACGACGGCTGGCGGGGCGATAACGAGGGCGGTTCCAGAGTCGGAGGATGCTCGTAAATGCGCCAGCATGGTTGGTGTCTTACCAAGGCCCATGTCGAGCGCGAGGCAGCCACCCAGGCCCGCATTGTCGAGGAAGCTGAGCCAGGCGCGAGCTTCGGCCTGGTAACTGCGCAACTCGCCGACGAAACCCTCTGACGTTGTTGGCAGATCATCGGGGATCTCGGCCGCGCTGCGAAGCAGTTCGGCTGCCCATCCTTCACCGGCCAGGCTGACGCCGCCAGAGAATGGCGAGCCCTCGAGACCGAGAGCGTGGCGCAACATGTCGGCGCCGGACAGACGTACATTGTCTGCCCGCTCCGCGAGCGCTGCCGCAGCTTCCACTAGGTCGGCTTTGTCGAGTTCGACCCACTGGCCGCGCGACTGCACCATCGGGCGAGCCTGACTGGCTAGTTCGCTGATCTCCGCTGCTGTTAGTTCTATGTCGTCGAAGAGAACCGACCAACGGACGTTGGCCAACTGTTGGGCGCCGACGACGGATTCGGTGGCTTCCTCGGAGGTGAGCCGCAGTGACGCCGTTGGTTTGCGGCGTGACAGGGCGGGTGCCCTCACCACAAAGCCTGCGGCTGTGAGGGTGTCACCGATGGCCGTCATCAGCTGCCAAGCCTCGTCCTGGCTCAGAATGACCTCACCTCTGCGCCGACCTCCAGGCCGCATCAGCACAGGGTAGAGAAGCTCGAGTCTGGTGAGCTGATCCTTGACCTCTTTGCGTTTCGTGTTCGATGAGTTCACCAACGCCGTCTCGACCGGCTCGAGCGCGTTGTTGTTGCCTGGTGCCAACACCTTCAGGTGCCAGGCGCCGGCATCATCAGGTGCGCCCAGTTCGAGAACCAGCTTGAACTTCGCAGCGCCGGCAACGGGACGGGTCCACTGGTCGATGCGGCGGGCCAGCTCGGCTCCAGCTCGGGCTGGAGCCTCGAAAGAGTCGCCGCTCACCCTCGATAGGAACGCCTCGGCGATTTCGGACCGAGACGTTGGGTTTGGTGGTGTCGCTGGGACTTCGAGTCGTTCGACTGCCGTCGTCACGATCTGGTTTACGATGTCGGCCAGAACGGACTGGCTGAATGCGCGAGCGTCTTGGCGATCGCGGAACGCCGTGACCGTGGTGGGCAAACCGTTCGAGAGGGCAACGATGTCGTCGGGCTCGACCAACGCCGGAATCCACTTCACGTCGAACATGCCCCGGTCGTTCTTTTGCTCAGTCTTGTTCGAATCGTCGCGATGGAGCTTGCGTAGCTTCGGAATGATGCGACCCTGGGCAACGAGCTGGACGGCCAGGCTCGACGCAAGGCCGACCCAGGTGACGCTGGCGCCGAGGCCTTCGTTGCCTGCGGTGTTGCCAAGCGAGGCCAGCCATCCGAGCACTCGATCGAGCGGAATCGACACCGACTCAGCCTTCAGGCCGTTTGGAAGGCGGACCGACTGGAACTGCTCCCATCCCTCGGTGAAGATTCCGGCCTGCTTGAGGCGGCTAAGAATGTCCTCGATGCCCTCCGGTTCAGCGTTTTCTGCCCCGGCCCAGGCGATGATGCGACCTGGCGACCACGACAGTTGCAGCTGTGCCTCACCATCGAGCACGGCGGGGACGCTCGACGTTGGCTCGGGTGTATCGGCTGAGATCTGTTCTGTCGGTGGACCGACGAGCTCGGTGAGGACCTCGTCGATACGGCGAAGCTCGGTCTCGAAGTCGGCGAGAACCATGGCCTTTTCGGCTCCGTGGACTCGACCGCGAACCTCCTCGAGCGCTTCGTCAGCGTCGTCGAGAAGACGCAGCAGGGTTCGGGTCCATGCCTGTGGATTGTCTCGCAACACAGCAACGTCTTCGTCGCTGTTGAATCCGTCGAGATGTCGCTGCACGACGTGCTCGAAACCGGGAGGTGGCGCTTCGGCGTTAGCCGATTGGTCGGCTCCGGTAAGCGCGTCGGCTTGGTGGATGCCGATCGGGGGAGATGGAACGAGGGTGGTGATGGAATTCTCCGTTCACGAGGTGCAGCGGTTCGGGGGCAGGTGCCCACGGTGCTCCACCGGCGGCGCCCTCATGGCGCCGAGCTAGTGCTGATCTGACATCGAGCGGTGAGCCGGTGCCAGCAGTGCTGGCCGGCCTCTCGGCCGACTGGCGGGCTGGCATGACCCTCTCGATGTCGCTCTGGGAGTTGACTCGCTGAGCTCCCCAAAGCTGTTGCAACCATAGCTTCTATCGGCCATTTTGCGACGTTCTGGAGTGTCTCGTTGATTCTTTCGGCCTAGCTGCCGATGGGGTGAGCGATGGAACTGCATCCGATTCGCTTCGACTACCCCGGCGACTTCGACGTCATGTGGCAGCGGCGCCTGCCCGAGTTCTCGTGTGCAGCCAACGGCGTGTCGCTTCTCATGCCCTATGTCGAACCCTATGTCGCCCGATCCGTGCGGTCGGCGGTGGACCAATTGGCCGAGCCATTGCGATCAGAAGCCCAGATCTATGTTCGTCAGGAAGGCCAACATCACGCCCAACACCGTCGTTTCAACGATCTCGTCGTCGAGCGTTTCTCGGGGCTGGCTTGGCTCGAACGATGTATGGCCTCGACATACAGTTGGCTCGAACGCAGAGGGAGTCTGCACTTCGGTCTGGCCTTCGCTGCCGGTTTCGAAACCGTTGCCTACGCAGCGGCGCGCTGGGTAGCTGACAACGAGACGGAGATGTTGGCGGGAGCTGACGAGACCGGCTCACAGCTTTTCCTATGGCATCTGGCCGAGGAGGTCGAGCACAAGTCGGTCGCCATCGACGTTTACCGCTCGTTGGGAGGCAACAAGCGGACCTACGTCGCCGCGATGGTCCTGTCAGCCGTGTTGCTGGCCGTGTTCGCCTGGCTGAACACCACCACGATGTTGGTTGCAACCAAGCGGATTTTCAACCCTCTTGCCCATCTGCGGCTGTTGAAGTGGACCATCTCGTTTCTGTTCGAGCTGCTGCCGACGATGGTCATGTCGGTGTTCCCAAGTCACCATCCATCGCACCTGGCCGACCCACTGATGTACGACATCTGGATTCGAGAACACCGGCCGACCGACACGAAGTGAGTCACCGACGGGCCGATTGTTAGGTTGGTGTTCGTGGCTACTGACGTCTATGACCCGCGTACTTTTCTCAGCGGCATTCCCTTTGACGAGTTCACCCGGCGCCGCCGCGAGGCGCCGGTGTCGTGGTGCGAGGAACGAGCCTTCGACCAGTGGCCCGCTGGGCCGGGGTTCTGGGGTGTCTTCCGCCACGCCGACATCACGACGGTGAACCGCAACCCCGAAGTGTTCAGTTCGTCCGCCGGAGCCACCCAAGTCCGCGATGTGGGTCCGGAAGATCTTCCCTTCGTTCAGCAAATGATGCTGAACATGGACCCACCGGACCACACGCGTCTGCGGCGAGTCATGAGTCGCTCGTTTACACCGAGGGCCGTGCAGCGTCTGAGCGAAAGTATCGAGAGCCGGGCCAGGCGTCTCGTCGATGAGGTGAGCGCTCTTGGTCGATGCGACTTCGTCAAAGGAGTGTCGGCTGATCTCCCGGTTGCCACATTGGCCGAGATCATGGGAGTGCCCCACGACGACCGGCACCTTCTCTACTCCTGGGCCAACCGGGTCATCGGGTACCAGGACGACGACTATGCCGAGTCGGCGAAAACAAGTGGCGATCAGCCGCCACCGAATCCACGATCTCGGGCCGCCCTCAGCGACATGTACGACTACGCCGATGCCCTGGCTGCGACCAAGATCGCCAACCCCGGCGATGACTTGTTGTCCGTGCTCCTCCAGCACGACACCGACGGTGAGTCACTGACGGTTGAGCAGTACCAGAACATGTTCTTTCTGCTGTCGGTGGCGGGCAATGAGACGGTGAGGAACGGTCTTCCCGGCGCGTTGTTGACGCTGATCGAACACCCCGAGGCGATGGCTGAGCTGCGATCCGATCGGTCGCTGATGGCCACGGCCGTCGATGAGTTACTCCGCTTCACTCCCCCGGTCGTTCATTTTCGACGTACAGCGGTACGTGACACCGAACTCGGGGGTCAGGCCATCGGCGTCGGAGAGAAAGTCGTGGTGTTCTACGCTTCTGGGAACCGGGACGAGGATGCCTTCGATGACCCAGATCAGCTTCGCCTCGACCGCGATCCGAATCCCCATCTTTCCTTTGGGGCCGGCGCCCACCATTGTCTCGGTGCCCACCTGGCCAGGATGCAGATGTCGGCCATGCTCAACGCCGTACTCGATCGATGGGACGACATCGCCCTCGAGACCCAGCCTGTCCGGCTGACCTCGAGCTTTCAGGCCGGATTCAAGTCGATGCCCATTACTTTTCGGAGCCAACCATGAGCAACCAGACAACGCCGACCCTCCTCTGCCTGCACGGTATGGCGTGCTCGGGTGCGGTTTTCAACCTGTTCGCCGACGCCTGGGCCGGGCCGATCGTGGCGCCCGACCTTGCCGGCCATGGTTCGGCGGCACGGCTCCCCACCTACGGGATCGACCGCTATGCCTCCGATATCGAGGCTCGCTTCCCCGAGCTGTTTGCGGAGCCTGCCGAGCTTGTTCTCTTTGGCCATTCAATGGGTGGGGCAGTGGCCCTCGAACTGGCCCGCACCCATTCGGTGCGAGCAGTGTTGGCGATCGGGGTGGTGACCGTCTGGGAGCCGGAGCGCGTTGCACAAATGAGTTCGGTTGCCGACAAGAGGGTCCGTTGGTTCGATGATCAGGAGGCAGCCGAGGCGTGGTTCCTCAAGGTGAGCGGGATGTTCGGGCTCATCGACGTTGGCACCACCATCGCTGCGTCGGGCGTAGTCGAGGATGACGGCCGGTGGCGGCTGCGGGCCGACCCGGAGACCTATCGGAGTGGTCCGCCGCCCTCGATGGCCGACCAGCTGGCCGACATCGAGTGTTTGGTCCGCCTCGGACGAGGGGGGAACGACGAGATGGTTCCCGTCGAGCAGGTCGCTCCGTACGATTCCAACTTCATGAGCGTCCCCGGTGCCGGCCACAGTCCACATGCCGAGGTGCCCTCCGACCTAGCAGCGGCCATCACCGCTTTCATCTCTTAGCTTCGGCGGCCGGTTCTCTTCGCGTTAGCGGCCAGGCGTCGTAGCGTCAGCGACGAGACCAACAGCCTGTTCAAGATTGCTGATCCGATCGGCCACTGTCTTACCGGTGACGCCCAGCCGCAACGTGTTCACTCCGGCCTCCTGGTAGGCCCGGATCCGGTCGCTGACCATGCCCTCGTCGCCGATCAGATTGGCGGCCAGCACCATTTCATCCGGTACAGCAGCAGTAGCTGCGGTTTTGTCTCCCCCGACCCATAGCGATTGCACCTCGGCTGCGGCATCGGCGTACCCAGCTCGACTGTAGGCCGCGTTGTAGAAGTTGGTCTTGGCCGACCCCATGGCGCCGAGCACGAACGCCATCGACGGTCGATATCGCTCGATGAGTCCGTCGATATCGCCCGAGACCTCGAAGGCGCCACCGACTTGGAGGTCGATGTCGGCCAAGGATCGGCCAACTCGTTCGGCTCCCGCAGCGATGGGATCGAAGAAGATGTTGGCGTGTTCGGGGATGAACGAGGTCCCCAGCCACCCGTTGCCGGCTTCGCCGGTGAATTCCAGTGACTTGGGACCCAGCGTCGCGAGGTAGATGGGCAGGTCTGGCTTGGGAGGACACCCCAACTTGAGAGCTTTGCCCTCGCCACCCGGCCGAGGCAGCTCGTAGTGCTGACCGTCATAGACGATCCGCTCACCGTCGATGGCCATCCGAACGATTTCGGTGTATTCCCGAAGTCGGCCGAGCGGCTTGGCGAAGGCAGCTCCGTGCAGCCCCTCGACGACCTGCGGGCCGCTGACGCCGAGACCGAGGCAGAAGCGGTCGTTGCTGATCATGGCCATGGTCAGCGAGGTCATCGCCGTCATGGCCGGAACGCGGGCGCTTATTTGCATGATGCCGGTGCCGAGTTTGATGTTGTCGGTGACGGCAGCGAGGTAGGCCAATGGCGCAATGGTCTCCATCCCCCATGCTTCGGCCGACCACGCGAAGTCGACGCCAAGGGAATCGGCGGCTGTTGTAATGGCAACGGTGTCCTCGAACGGCGCGCCGTCGTAGTAGGCGTTGCCGATCTGGATGCTGGTGCGAAGGGGTTGCGGGCTCATTACTGGAAGTCAGCCTTGCGCTTCTCCCGGAGGGCCCGAGCACCCTCAGCGGCGTCGGGGCCGAGGAAGCTGAGCATCTCAAAGGCAAGGCTGGCGTCGAACGCTGGCGCTGCCTGCTGAAGCCAGAGGTTCAGCGACCGCTTGGTCCAGCGAGCAGCATCCTGGGGACCGGTGGCGATCTTGTTTGCGACCTTCATGGCTTCGTCCATCAGCTGGTCGCCGGGGACTGACTTTGAGACCAGGCCGATTTCGTCCGCGGTCTTGCCGTCGATGAAATCGGCGGTAAGCAAGTAGTACTTGGCTTTCGCCATGCCGCACGCAAGCGGCCACAGGATGTTGGCGTGGTCGCCGGCCCCGACACCGAGTCGTAGATGACCATCGGTGAATTTCGCTTCCTCGTCAATGATGCTGATGTCAGCCATGAGGGCAACGGCCAGCCCAGCACCGACGGCTACGCCGTTGATGGCCGAGATGATGATTTTCTCGCAGCTCATCATCTTGTAGACGATGTCGCCTGCTTCTTTGAGCACGTTGCGAATCACCGAGTAGTCGCCGGCCATGCCTTCGATCCACTCGAGGTCGCCGCCGGCGGAGAATGCTTCGCCGGCGCCGGTGACGACCACGACTCTCGTGTCGTCATCATCATGGATGTCGTCCCACACCCGGCTCAGGCTGTAATGGAGCGGTGCATCCGTGGCGTTGAACACTTCCGGTCGGTTCAAAGTGATCAGGAGCACGCCGTTCGGATGCCGCTCGAAAAGGAGTCCGGGATGCTTCGCTGCGTAGTCAGGAGGTGAGGTGTTGTCTGCCATCCGCAGATGATGGCCGGTGCCTGCGCGATTGGCCAACGCCCGGCGCCTACGATTCACGAAGACCAAGCGCCGAACCCGGACCCGAACCAAAGTGAGCACCGTTGTCTGAACAGACAGAAACCGAGCATGGCTGGCTGTCCGAAGACGAGATCGAGATAGCTCGCGAGCGAATGCCCGTCATCTATGTCGAAGCCGTGCCGGTGCGCATCGATGAGAGCGGCCGAGTTACCCATGTAGGGCTCTTGCTTCGCGCCATGCCCGACGGCACGATCAGTCGGGCCATTGTGAGCGGCCGAGTCTTGTGGGGCGAGCGAGTCCGCGATGCATTGGTTCGTCACATCGAGAAGGATCTGGGGCCCCTTGCCCTGCCGAAGGTTCCGGTGAGTCCAACGCCGTTCACGATCGCCGAGTACTTCCCCGATCCGTCAGTCTCGGGATTCCATGACCCACGGCAGCATGCGGTGAGTTTGGTGTATCTCGTCCCGATCGAAGGCATCTGCGAGCCGTCTCAGGAGTCTCTCGAGATCACGTGGATCACGCCGAACGAAGCAGTGTCTCCCGAGGTTCGGGCCGAGATGACTTCGGGCCATGACCGACTTGTCAGACGAGCCCTCGCTCACGCCGGGCAGCTCCCCTAACTCCGTCTCCCTTCGTTTAGCACCGTCGCTGGCCGGTTACTGCTGGAGGTCTGCTTCGACGTCGATCTGAAGGTCGATCTTGTTGCCGATCACCAGAACACCTTTGTTGTCGGCAACCTCGAAGTCGGCACCAATGCCGAATTGGGTTCGTTCGATTGTGGTTGAGGCGCTGAAGCTCATCTTCTGCTGGCCGCCCATGGGGTGATGTACGGCCCCCAGAAACTCGGTGTCGAGAACGACTGATCGGCTCGTGCCTTTCACCGTCAGGTCGCCGGCAATGTGCCAACGTCCGTTCTCGGCCGGCGTAACCGACGTGCTCACGAAGGTGATCTGCGGGTGGGCTTCGACATCCAGGAGCATCTCGCCCCGGATCGTGTCATCGGCCTGGGGGTGGGTGGTGTCAACGCTGGCTGCCTCGATGGTGACCCGCACCGTCGACTGTGATGGGTTGTCGGTAATAACGATGGTTCCCGATTGTTGGCGGAATCGGCCTCGCATCAGGGTCAGCAGATGCCGGATCCCGAAGCCCGTATGCGTATGAAGCCCATCCAACTCCCAGGTGCCGGCGATCGGAACGATGCGGCCCTCAACGATGCGGGTGAGAGGTGGTAGCTCGTCGCTCATGGAAGCCGACGATAGCTTCGACGGCCGATGGCCACTTCCATTCACAAACGAAGCTATGACTGCGAAGCGTTCGCTGAGGACGAGAATCTGATGCGGGTACGCGGACATCTCACCGATGACAAACCCCAGGGTTTGGGATTGGCCGACGGCGAGTCTTTGGTCATTCATGAGATGACCGTCGATCTCATGGTGAAGATGCCGGAGTTCGAGATCGTCGGGGTCGAGACGGACATGCTCGTCCGGCCCTATGAGATGTGCACCCATGTGCTTCCCGACTACCAACAGCTGGTGGGCCTATCGATCACCCGGGGGTATGCCAAGAAGGTCCGAGAGCTGTTCGGCGGACCCGGCGGGTGCTCGCACATGGGAGCCCTCCTCGTAGCGATGGGGCCGGTTGCTATCCAGGCCAGCTGGAGTTTTGCGACCCTTCACGAAGATCCGGCCGACGGAGTGAAGGGCGACCCAGATCCGGATGCCCTCGAGCGGCGCCTACAAATGAACGCCAATACCTGTCACGTTTGGGTTGAGGACGGGCCGCAGATGACGGCAGTCCAGATGGGTACCGACCCCTTGCGGCCAGAGTGGGAAACCGAACGGCTCCAGAAGCTCGGTGTCCTAGGAACCTGATCTCGAGACGAACTCGTCGCTCTCGCTGAAGTTCACCATCAGGCTGCCGCGAGTAAGGCCGGAACGTAGCTGGGTCTTCCAGTAGCCCAGACCATCGGAATCGGGTGGTCGCTGCATGACGTTCTGGTAAACGAGCCGGACGAAGGCGTCATCGTTGAGGATGCCGTATCGCTCGCGGAACTCGGGTGTGTCAGCGAATGATGAACTGATCTGTTGCAACGGCAGACCGGTAGCCAACCAGTAGTGAAGGCCCTCTTCGTCAGCCTCTCGTAGAAAGTACGCTCGGTACAGTCGAGCGACCGGCCCGTTGCTCTCCGCCTGATTGATGCGAACTCGGGTGCCATCGATGAACTCTTGGGACTCTGAGAAGCCGATCATCACCCGGCCCCGCGAGTCTCCGGTGGCCAACCGACCGGCCCAGTAGCTGAGCCCTGCGCTATCGGGATCGCGACCGAGAACGTTGCGGTAGACCAGCTGTACGAAACCCCGGTCGTCGAGGCTGCCGTAGCGGGATGCGAACTCGGGCGCCTTGGCGAACGCCTCTGAGACATGGGCCAGACTGCGGCCTCCAGACATCTCGCGTTGCCAGTAGGTCAACCCCGAGTAGTCGGGTAAGCGGAGGAAGTACGCCAGGTACAACCGAGAAAGCTGGAGTCGTTGGGTGGCGATGGTGCTTGGTGTCGAGCCGTTGGCGCCCGGCGTGGCGAAAGGGCCGCTGAGAAAGCCGAGGTCGCCGAAACTCTGACCGACGATGCCCGAACCATCCGCCTTCAGCCAACTGTCGAGCACGTTGCTGTAGACGTTCCGATAGTCGACGGCGGTGCGGATGTTGCCCCGGTTGTCGGGATTGGCGAGCGAAGGAATGCCGCCGTAGAAGCCGCCCTTCACCCCCGCCCCGACAGCAAGCCACGTGTTGGCAGCTCCATGGTCGGTACCAGCCGAATTGTTGGGCTTGATCCGACGACCGAACTCCGATGCCGCCAACACCATTGTTCGACCCGCGAAGGCAGGCGAGAGGGTTTGGTAGAAGGCGGCAAGCCCGGTCTCGAACTCGGCCATGCGCTCGTTGTGCATGCGCGGTTGGTTGGCGTGGCTGTCGAAATCACCGAACATGACGTGGAAGACGCGAACGCCGAGGTTGGCATTGATGAGCCGAGCGGCCAGCGTGAGCTTGGTCGAGAGCTCGCCACCGGGGAGTTCGCCGCTGTATGCGTCGCCAAGCCGGCCAGCGACGAGCAATGCCTCGCTGCCGTTTGCGGCCAGGGCATCACCCCATGGTCCGAGGCCAGTCGATCCGGCGCTGGCTCCAATGGTGTGAAGCGCTGCGTACTGCCGCTGCGACCACGGTTCTGTGTCGGCTTCGAAGAGCCCTCCCTGATAAGAGGGCAGGGCAAGCGCCTGACGCTGTTGGCCCCGCATGACCAGTGGCACGTTCCTGCCAATAGCCACAGCGTGGAACGGGTCGTCGCCGCCTGGAAGGCCATCGACATAACGACCGAGCCAGCCCGATGTGGCTGAACCAGCTGCCGATGAGCCGTGCATGATGCGGCCCATCGAGGTGAAGTGACTGAGGTCGGGACTGGGATGACCAACACCTTCGATGATGGCAACGTTGCCCTGCTCCCAGTGGGCCTTCAGCGTCACCAGCGACGGATGTAGCCCTCGGTGAGGGCTCAGGGGCAGAGTCGAGCTGGCGGGGATGGCAAGGTTGCCTCGCTGGCCGTAATAGGTGCCATCAGCGATGGGAACCACCGTGTTGAGGCCGTCGTTGCCTCCGACCATGGTGATGACAACTAGCACCCCATCTGAGGGGCCGAGCGGCACCGCGGCCGCGGCCTGATCGGCCAGCCATGTCGGCATCATCGACAGGGCCGTGGCCGCGCCGGCTGTCTGCAGGAACCGTCGCCGTTTCAGGCTGGCCGGGTCTCGGGGGGCTGGGGTCGAGAGAGCATCGACGACATCGCCGGTTGTCGGATCGAGAGCGGAGAAACGAGTCATGCGAGCTGGAACTCCGGCGTCAGGGGGACGAGGTAGAGCAGACCGGGGCGCTCGGCCCACGGCGATCCTGCCCGACTCTCCTCGACGTAGTTGCGTAGGGCAGAAACGGTGACGGCCGAAGGTTCGTAGATGCCGTGCATCTCGAGGGCGGCGCTCACGGCATCGGCGACCGAGAGGTCGGAGCTGTTGGCCAAATTGTTGGCTTTCACTCCCCGCCATCGAAGAGAACTGGCGAATTGGCTCTTGCCCCACATGCCGGGCGCTGAAATCCAGTAACTATTGCTTTTCCAACCCGAAACATCGGGTGGCGAGAACGGTTCTTGGCCCATCGACTCCAGTGTCCACTGGGGGTTTGCTTCGTCGCAGTTGAGCCCGCTGGCGCGCATGCCAGCGACGGCGTACTCGACGGGGCTGCGAACCAGCCCTTGTTTTGCCTTCGTCGAGCGGAACTGTGGGTGTAACAAGATGGCCCGAATGAGCGCCGTGATATTCATGTTCGAAGCCCGAAAGGAGGCCGCTACCGCCTCGACTACCTCGGGCTCAGGGCTCGGGTAGGCCAGGAATGACCATAACTTCTTGGCCAAGAACAGCGAGGTCTGGGTGCGAGGCGGTCCATCAATGAGGTGACTGATGATCGCCGACCCGTCCCAATCGGCGGTCACGCCCATGAAGGTCTTGGCGTCATTGTCATGATCGGCCGCCGTGAATTCGTAGGCGCCGGTGTCCTCGTTGACCCCGTGGCCGGTCCAGGCCCGGGCCGAGGCCTGTACATCGTCCTCGGTGTAGTGCCCGACGCCGAGAAGGAAAAGCTCCATGAGCTCGCGGGCGAAGTTCTCGTTCGGGCTGCCAGCGACGTTCTCGTTGTTGTCGAGATAGACGAGCATTGCCGGCTGATGAGACGTCAGCTGGATGAGGGAGTTCAGATCGCCCATGCCGTGGATGCGGAACAGCTGGTTCTGCTCGAACATCATCTGATGGTTGCTCACTTTCTGCATCGAACTGCAGAGGTGACCGTGCCAGAACAACACCATCTTCTCTGCAATCGGCGCAGGCGATGTACGGCAGCGCTCGAGCCAGAAGTGCACCATGTCGACGTATTTTTCGTACCAACCGCGGTTGGGATCGAGGTTCGGCACGTTCTGGCTCACCGGTGGCGCGGCGCTGGTGTTGAGCACAGCCTCAACCGCTGCAGGCCAGTCGAGCGGTGTGAGAGCGTTGATTTCGGCGCGGGTGCCGCCGAATCCGACTCGTCGCAGCAGGTGCGCTATGTCGGAGAAGGACGAAGGCATGGTGGTTCTATCGACTCAGGCAATAGGCAAACTTGAGGGGCGCACCGATAGCTTCTGATTAGCTTCGGCGTGCCCCGGGCGAGTGTGAGGAGCGTGCACCCTTGAGAATCGATGTGCTGCTCTCGCCGTTCGATGCGACTGTGGGTGGGCTGCGGGAGGCGGCAACGGCCGCAGACGAACTGGGTATCGAGGGTCTTTGGACCATGGACCACCTCACCGGCACCGTGCACGAGGGGCGAAAAACGGTGCTCGAGTCGCTGCTTTCGATGGCGGTAATGGCTGACGCGACTGAGCGCTGCCGCATCGGGCCGTTGGTGCTGAATGCCGTCCTTCGTCCGCCTGCCCTCTTGGCTCAATCGCTTGCCGGTTTGTATGAGCTCGCCGAGGGCCGGCTCATCGTTGGTTTGGGGGCCGGTGGTGGTGGTGGTGGCGATTACGGGGCCGAACTCTCGGCGGCGGGCCTGGTCGATCATCGCCCCGGCGTGCGGCGGCAGCGTTGTTCAGAAACGGTCGAGATCCTTCGACACCTGTGGAGCGGCTCTGACGAGTCATGGAGCGGAGAGCTTCACCAACTCGGTGGTGGTACGGGATTCGCAGCAATAGAGCTCCCTCCTCCCATCGTGATCGGCGGCTACGGCCCGAAGATGGCAACCCTCGCCGGCAAGCTCGCCGATGGCTTCAACACGGTGGCCACTCACCCCGAACTGCGCCAACTGCTTACGGTCGCCCGGTCTGCCGCTGCTGTCTCTTCGCGCTCCGAGCCTTTTGAGAGCAGCGTGTACGCCCGCTACGACCCGCTTTGGCTCGATCCCGATTCCGACGAACGGCAGCGACTCACCGATGCCGGGGTCGACACGCTGATTCTGATTTTGCAGGCGCCGCACGACCTCGATGTGCTCGAGCGCATCGGCCGGCCCTGAGTCCGAATCAGGGCGCTCGACTGAGGCAAAACGGGCGCAGCTAGCCTATGCCCGGTGCACATTGCGGGAACGGGCTGACGTGGATATCTCGTATCCGCCCGAGCTCCCGATCTCCGAACGGGTGGCCGAGATCAGCGCCGCCATTACCGACCACCAAGTTGTCGTGGTCGCGGGCGAAACCGGTTCGGGAAAGAGCACCCAATTGCCGAAAATCTGCCTCGAACTCGGACGCGGGGTCGAGGGTCGCATCGGGCATACCCAGCCGCGGCGCCTCGCAGCCCGATCTGTGGCCGAGCGTGTGGCGGAAGAACTCTCGGTGTCGGTCGGCAACGAAGTCGGGTTCGCCGTGCGCTTCAACGATCGAGTGGGTGCCAACACTCGTCTGAAGGTCATGACCGATGGCATCTTGCTGGCCGAGATTCAGCGAGATCGGATGCTGACGGGCTACGACACCCTGATAATTGACGAAGCCCACGAGCGAAGTCTCAACATCGACTTCCTCCTGGGGTATCTCAAACAGCTTCTGCCCCGACGGCCAGACCTTCGGCTAATTATCACCTCCGCCACCATCGACACCGAGCGCTTCTCTCAGCACTTCGGCGATGCACCGGTGATCGAGGTGACGGGTCGAACCCACCCGGTCGAGCTTCGCTACCGGCCTCTCTCGGGGCCTGAGGTTGCTGAAGACCGGGACCAGTCTCAGGGGATCTGCGACGCGGTGCAGGACCTTGTGCGCGAAGGACCCGGCGACATCCTGGTCTTCTGTAGTGGAGAACGCGAGATTCGGGATGCAGCCGATGCATTGGGTGAGCTCAAGCTCAACGACACGGAAATCTTTCCGCTTTTCGCCCGCTTGTCGAGCGCCGAGCAGCACCGGGTGTTCCAGTCTCATCGTGGTCGTCGCATCGTCTTGGCGACCAACGTGGCGGAAACCAGCCTGACGGTGCCCGGCATCCTCTTTGTTGTCGATCCCGGCACCGCTCGTATTTCTCGCTACAACCTACGTACCAAAGTGCAGCGACTCCCGATCGAGGCCGTATCGCAGGCATCGGCCAATCAGCGGGCTGGTCGGTGCGGTCGGGTGGCGCCCGGCATCTGCATCCGACTGTATTCCGAGGACGACTTCGACAGCCGTCCCGAGTTCACCGAGCCCGAGATTCAGCGAACCAACCTCAGCTCCGTCATCTTGCAGATGGCGGCGCTTGACCTCGGCGAAATCGAGGCCTTTCCGTTCGTGCAGCCGCCCGATCGGCGCAACATTCGCGACGGCATTCTGCTGCTGGAAGAGCTTGGCGCGGTCGACCCCGAGCATCAGGGAACCAAGCAGTGGCTCACTCCATTGGGCCGACAGCTCGCTCGCCTCCCGCTCGACCCCCGGCTGGCCCGCATGATCATCGAGGCCGACCGCTTCGATTGTGTGCACGAGGTGCTGGTCATTACCGCCGGCATGTCGATTCAAGATCCCCGAGAGCGTCCCCGAGACAAGCAGCAGGTAGCCGACGAATTCCATCGCCGTTTCGCCGACGAGCACTCGGACTTCTTGTCGCTGCTGCATCTGTGGGAGTACGTCAACGACGAGAAGAAGTCGCGTTCGTCGGGGCAGTTCCGTCGGATGTGCAAGAAGGAATTTCTGAACTGGTCGCGGCTTCGCGAGTGGCAAGACCTGCACAGTCAGCTCCGGCGAGTCTCCAACGACATGAAACTCCGCCGCAATCGGCGACCAGCTGCGCCCGACGACATCCATCGGGCCCTGCTCGCCGGTTTGTTGTCTCATGTCGGCCAGATTCGTCCACCAGACAAGGGGAAGGGCGGCGGCGAGCGCGGCAGCCGGGCACCTGACAAGCGACGGACCGGGCGCGAATACATGGGTGCTCGGAGCTCCCGCTTTGCCATCGACCGCAGTTCGGCCCTGGCTGGCAGTGGTACCGAGTGGGTGATGGCGGCAGAGCTGGTCGAGACCAACCGGATGTGGGCTCGTCTGGTGGCGCCCATCGAACCCGAGTGGGCCGAAGACTTGGCCGGCTCGCTTGCCACTCGTAGTCACGACGAGCCGGTGTGGGACTCGACTCGTGCTTCGGCCGTCGTCCACGAACGAGTCACTCTTTTCGGGCTGTCGTTGGTCGTTGGGCGACGGGTGCAGTATGTCAACGTCGATCCGAAGGGCGCTCGACTCCTTTTCATCGAGACGGCGTTGGTCGATGGTCGCTGGGAAGTCGACTACCCGTTCCAGAAGCAACACGCTGCGACTCGACGTGAGGCCATGGCGCTTGAAGCTCGAACTCGGCACCCCGGTCACGGGGTGGATCGAGAGCGACTGATCGCCTTCTATGAAGCACGCCTTGGTTCCGGTGTTGCAAACGCCAAGGCCTTCGACCGGTGGTGGAAACGGACGGTTCCGACTGCCCCAGACGTATTCGATATGCAGTTGGCTGACGTGACTCGGGCTGATCCAGATCTGATCGACGCCGCTGCCTTCCCCGACTGGTGGACTGAACCAACAGGACGATTCCGAGTCCACTATGAGCTCGACCCCGACAGCGAGAGCGATGGCGTGACCATCGAGCTCCCAATGGCCAAACTCAAATCGGTCGATGCCGCCCCGTTTACCTGGAACGTTCCGGGCCATCACGAGGAGCTCATCGCCGGGTTGCTGCGGAGCTTGCCCCGAGACGTCCGGAAGCCGTTCGTACCTATCCCCGACACCGCGGCCGACGTTCTCGGCGAGCTCGAACGAGGTGTGGGCGACATCCGAGTCGCGCTGGCGACCTCACTGACCAAGCGCTCGGGTGTCAGTGTCCAACCATCGATGCTGCGCCTCGATGCCATTCCCGCTCACCTCCGACCCACCTTGCTGTTGCTCGACGAGTCAGGCGAGCCATTCCTCGAGAGCAAGGATCTTGAAGCTCTGAAGCAGGCAATGGACGACCGAGTGCGTTCGTCTTTGGACGAGGCGACGCATGATGTCGAACGCATCGGTCTCACCAGCTGGGACTTGGGTTCACTCCCCCGCACGGTCGAGACGACCAGCGAGGGCCACACGGTCAAGGCCTATCCGGCCCTGGCAGATCGAGAATCCGCAGTCGACATCGTGCTTGCAGCATCCGTTGAAGAACAGACGGACAGCCATTGGGAGGGCACTCGCCGGCTGCTCAGGTTCGGTATGGCCGCCCCGGTGAAGCAACTCGACCGGGCATTGTCGAATGAGGCCAAACTTGCGCTGGCTGCTGGCGATCAGGGCCGGGCCAGCTGGTACAACGACGCCATCACCTGTGTGCTCGACCACCTCCTGGAGCGCCACGGAGGTCTGGTCTGGGATGCTGACGGCTTCGACGCGCTGCTGCGTTCGGTCAGGGCCGATTTCGCCGATGCCCTCGTGACGGCCGCGGGCAACGTCGAGCGATTGGCCGTTGCCTATCAAGACATGCGGTTGGCTTTGCTGCAAGGCCGTGGATCGGCGACCTCACTCGCAGATTGCCGACAGCACATCGAGCGGCTCGTCTACGACGGTTTCCTCACCGCCGTCGGCCTCGACCGGCTCGCCGACATCGAGCGTTACGTCGCCGGATTGCGGTACCGGCTAGACCGCCTCGATGACGGTCAACGCGACGCTCAACTGATGGCCCAGTGTCACGGACTCGAAGCCGACTACGCCGCTGCTGCGGCCAGGCTTCCCTGGTCGGCCGAGATCGAGGACATCGGTTGGATGCTCGAAGAGTTCCGCGTCAGCACCTTCGCTCAACCCATAGGCGCCGGCTCCCCGGTCAGTGCCAAACGCATCCGCAAAGCGCTCGGCACTCTCACCCCCGCGTAACCTCGAACCTGGCCGCCAGGGGCTGCGTCGCCCGCGAATCGGTAGAGAGGCCACGTGTCGGCCTTCAGCTGGAAGGTGCCGTTGGAGCGTTCGGTCACGGTGAACACATCGGGGTCCAAGCCAGCCGGCAAGTCAGCTGACTCGACGAGCGCGGGCGGCCAAGCATCAGCGCAAGCTGCCGCGCAGGTTGGACTGCCATCCCTGTCATCAATTGCCGGTTGTTCGCATGTTTGATTCCTCTCGTTGGCGGGTGGTTGGTCTTGGCCGTTGGGTCAGGCTTCGATGGTGATGACGCCGGTCATCGATGGGTGGATTGAGCAGAAGAACTCGTAAGTCCCAGGTTCGGTTGGGAGGGTGAAGCCGGGGCGGTTGGCGGTTTGGCGGTAATCGTTGTTGGTTCGGTGATCATGGTTTCGGGTTCCCTGTCGATCGTGTGCACAACGGGTGGTTCGAGTCGCCTCAGTTGCGGATTCGATGTCCTGTACGCTGGGCGGCTCACTCTGGTTCGCGATTTCCCAGATTGTTTTCGAAGTCACGATTTGAGTGCACGATGTAAGGACGTACGTGAGCGAGCTGATGGCCCAGTTTCGGGCGGGAGACGAAGAGGCAGTACGAGAGGTTCACCAGCGTTATGGCGGAGCGGTTCGCACGATCGCTCGCTCGATGCTGTCGGATCCGGAGCTGATCGCAGAGGTGGTCCAGCAGACGTTCGTCAAGGCATGGCGGGGAGCTGCGAGTTTCGACCAAGACCGAGAGATCGCGCCTTGGCTCTACGCCATCGCCCGACGTACCACGATTGACCTGATTCGGCGGGAAGACAGGACTGCGCTTCTATCCACTGAAGAGGAGGGAGATGTGGCCGTCACCACCATTTCCTTCGATCGAGTGTGGGAGGTATGGGAGGTTCGGCGCGCGGTCGACGATCTTCCGGCCGGTGAGCGCGACGTCGTACGCTTGTGCAACTTGGAAGGGTTCACTCATGAAGAGGTGGCCGGAGCGCTGGGGATCCCGGTGGGAACAGTGAAATCGCGGTCAGGACGTGCATATAAGCGTCTGGCTGCCGCTCTCCGGCACTTGGACCTGTTCGCGAACCAAACCGACGGCTCCCACGTAGAGGGGGGTGAACCGAGATGACTGACAGCAATTCGAGTGACGAACTCAACGAAGAAGAGATCCGTCAGCTCGACGCGCTGCTGGCGAATCCCAATCTGTGGGAAGAAGCTGAGGCAACCGACGAAGATGCCATCGTCGCCATGATCCGCGCCGAGATAGAGCGAAGCGCCAGTGGGATAGAGCGAAGCACAGCGACTGGGATAGAGCTCAGCCCAGCAGCCGAGCCGGCCGTGGCTAGCGATAACGTCGTGTCACTCGCCCGCCCGCGGCGGTGGTTGACGCCCGTGCTCAGCGCCGCCGCACTCGTCGTTGCGCTGATGGGTGTGGCGGTCTTTATGTCGTTCGACGGGCGCGAAGATGGCGTTGTAGAGCTAGCACTTCAGGGAACCGACCTGGCGCCCGCAGCTACGGCGACCGCCAGAATCGTCGACCTCCCGGCAGGAACCCGGATCGAACTTGCTGTCTCCAGTTTGGAGGCAGCGGCTCCGGGGACGTACTACGAAGTCTGGCTTCGCCAGGACGCAGAGATCGGCGTGAGTGCCGGTACGTTCCATCTACGAGGTGGTGACAGCGGAATCGAGCTGTGGGCCGGGGTATCGGCAGACGACTATCCGCTGGTCACCATCACCATCCAGGACGAAGCCGAACCGGCTTCGTCCGGTCGCGTGGTACTCAAAGGCCTTCTCGAAAACGGTTGAGAGTCTCGTTGCTCCGGCGTCCGATTTCGGGGAGTGTCAGTCCCCGTTGTCAGGATGGTGCATATGACCATCTTCGAGATTCTCTTCACCTCTGGCGAGACGCTGCGGCTCGAAGGCGCAGACGGTTACCAGCCTGAGGGCGTCATGACCACATTCTTTGCGTCGGGCTCGAGCCGATCGACCATCGACTCATGGTCTACCCGGATTGCCTCGTACCGCACGGCCGACGTCGTTTCGGTCGTCCGAACCCGCCGGGACATCATTGATCTCACCGTCGTGCATGACGACGTTGCCTTGGCTCGTGCCGGGCTCGAGGCTGCGAGCGGACCGTTCGTCTCGCTCGCAGCCTGAGCAATCCTCGCAGTGACGAAGACTGCGGAAGGTTCTAGGCCTCGGCCGGAATGCGCAAGACTTGGCCGGGGAAGATCAGGTCGGGATTGCTGAGCATGGGCTTGTTGGCTTCAAAGATCACCGGGTACTTGCTGGCATCGCCATAGTGCTCCTTGGCGATCTTCGAAAGAGTGTCGCCACTCTCGACGACGTGCAGCTTTCTTGGCCGCCGCGGTCTTGCGGCTTGCACGTTGCGCGTCTGCAGCCTTCTTGGCCGCGTCAACACTGGCCGCAGCAATTGATGCGTCCTTGGCCTTGTCCTCTTTCGAGTCGCCGATGCCGACTTTGGCGCCAGCCTCTTTCACGAAATCGAATACGCCCATGATTGTTTCCTTCTGTCGTGTACCCCTTGGTGGGAAGCGTGGCCCTAATGCGCCTTCGATCGCCGCCACCCGCCAAATGGTGAATGTCTCAGTTCGTGTCATCACTTCGGGCTTCCTAGGGTGTCGAGGTGCTGACCTTCGAGAACCTCCTGGCGTTGTCACCGGAGCCGGAAGCGGCATGGGTCAGGAGCTTGCCGTGCAGCTGAGCGCAGCTGACGCAGACCTGGCCCTCTGTGACATTTCTGAGGCTGGGATGGCGGAAACCGTGGCGAAGTGCGCAAGCGGCCGTCGGGTCATTCTGCATGCACCGCACGTAAAGTGTTCGGTCGTGATGCCCGGCCACATCAGCACGGGCATCGCCCTCAACTCGGCGCTGGTGCAAGGGGCCGAGGCTTCGCCCGCCGTCACCGAATGGACCAACATATTTCGGAACAACGCGCCAACGTCGTCTGGCCAGGCTGCCGCTGTCATTCTGGACGGCGTCGAAGCTGGTCAGTGGCGCATTCTTGTTGCTGACGATGCTCGCGTGACCGACACCAAATTGTGAGAGCCGTCACCCGGCTAAGAGGCCGGAGTTCGGCAGCATCGGCCGTTGGCGCCTCGACGGACGCCAAGAACCAGCCCGGAGGCAAGAAGATCCCCGCCGCCGCTACGCCCGGCCTTGTCATGGCGGCCATCATCGTTTTCTGGGGTTTGGGGCCACCTCTGTCGAAGTTGATCGAGGCGCCGCCGGTCATCTCGGTGCTCTACCGCTTCTGGCTTTCTGTCCCGTTGCTCTTTGCTCTGGCCGCGGCCCGCGGTAATCCGCCGACCCTGGCGTCGGTTAAGAAGGCGGGTTGGGCCGGGGCCGCGTTTGGTATCAATCTCGTCTTTGTCTTTTTGGCTATCAACGAGGCTGCTGTCGCCGTGCTCAGCGTCATGGCAACCCTGCAACCCGGCGTCATTCTGCTACTCGCCGGGCGCTTTCTGGGCGAAAGAGCTACCTGGTGGCATGCCCTCTGGACGTTGGTTGGGATCGGGGGCACCGTCGTTGTCGTTGTTGGCGGCGGCGACGATTTCGACGTCAACCTCCTCGCAGTCTTCTATGCCCTTGCGTCTCAGGGCTTCTTCACCGGGTACTTCCTGATTACAAAGCGAGTCCGAAGCCAGCACGACATCGACTCGGTGCAATGGATGGCCGGTGTCGTAGTGTTCGCAGCTCTTGCGGTCACGCCATGGGCTTTGCTTACGAGCAGCCCCGCCGATTATCTGGCCATCAACGGCATCGATTGGCTCTGGCTTTCACTCATCATTGTCTTCACCGGTGGGATCGGCCACGTGATGATGGCCTGGGTCCACCGCTACATCGACGCATCGCGGTCGTCCCTCTATCTCTTATCGATGAATGTTGTGGCCATCGTTGCTGCATGGTTCATCCACGACGAGCCTCTGGGTCCGATTCAGCTGCTCGGGGGCGTTGTGGTTTTCGCTGCCGTTACCGCCGTCATCAGCCGACCGGCAATACCGATCGCCTCCGACACGTAAACGCCCCACTGGCTTCGGCTTAACCAGCGAAACCAGTGAAGGGGGAATCGATGGAGCGAAGCTCGTCAACCAGATCAGGCGGGAGTCCACCCGTAGTGTTCAACCCGGCCGAGGCCGCGACGGCATCGGTGACACCGCTGAAACGTTCGGTCACGGCGGCGACAAGCTCGTCGTGTCGGCCGACGGCGGCGAAGAGCCGAACGACGTCATCGCTCACTTCTGCCGCCATCTGATCCCACCCATCATTACGGGACAAGTGATTGAGCTTTTGGCCGAGCTCCTCGAGCCCATGCTCATCGAACACTGGCCAGTAGGCCCGAGTCGAGCCGTAGAAACCAATGCGGTAGCGCACCCACTCAAACATCTCGGCGACTTCTTCGTCGGTGGCGCCGGTGGCGATGAACCCACCGCCCGAGATCTCGAAATTCTCCCGCTTGCGGCCCGTCTTGGCCATGCCTTCCTCCACCCGGGGCAGGATCTGATTCTCCTGGTAGGCCCGGGTGCAGAACGGGTGGAGGCTGACTCCGTCGCACGCCTCACCTGACAATCGCAGCATCGCTGGGCCGACGGCGGAGATTTTGATGGCTGGCGGAGGCGACTCGAGAGCCGCGGGTATGAAGTTCGGCGTCATCAACGAGAAGTTGTAGTGCTCGCCCTTGACATCGAGCTTCTCGCCCGTTTCCCACGTTCTCCAGATAGCTCGCACGGCGTTGACGTATTCGCGCATGCGCGGCGCTGGTGCCGACCACGGAGTCGAGAATCGGCGTTCGTTGTGGGCTTTCACTTGCGACCCGAGGCCGAGGACGAAGCGGCCCTTGGAGGCAGCTTGAATGTCCCAACCCATGTTGGCGGTCATCATCGGGCTACGAGGGAAGGCGATAGCGACACCCGTTTCGAGCGACAGCTTCGAGCTGTGCACGGCGGCTATGGCAAGAGGTAAGAACGGGTTGTGGGCGTTCTCGGCCACGGTGACGCCGTCGTAGCCGGCCGCCTCGATGGCGGCAATTGTCTGGGGAACCGAGACAAGATCGTTGTTGGGTAGGCCGGTGAGGACTCGCACGAAGGCGAATCTAGATCGTTCAACCCGTTCTTACTTAGGCGGTGGTCACTGCACGGGTGGGCGCTGGGGCTGGAACCGGGTCGGGTGCGGTGGTCTCGACCGCTCGGTCGTTGACCGATTGCGAGCGGATCATCAATGCACATGCAAGGCTACCGATCGCGATTAATCCGCCGAAGCCGTAGGTGGTGGCGAACCGTGTTGGGGTTGCTGAAGCCGTATCGCCGAGCAGCACGCTCATGGTCTGGATGCCGCACACGATGCCGATCATGGTCATTTGCTGATTCATACCAACGGCGATGCCCATGTCGCTCTTATCAACGCTGCCGACCATGGTGGCGGCGACCGACGGCATGGAAACACCGGAGGCGACACCCGACAGCACCAGGCCGGCGGCGATGAGGCCGATGCCGTTCAACGATGTGAGGAACGAGGCTCCCGTGAAGGCGACCATGGAAGCAATCATCAAAAGCGTTCCCATGACGATTGGTGGCCGAAGGCCAAGGACCGACGGTGCTTTCCCGCCCAGAATTGATGCCAGGCTGAACGCCAGCGGTCGGAACGCGATCAAGAGGGCAGCCGCGCCAACAGTCCAGCCGTAGCCCTTGTCGAGAAGTCGGGGGGTGACGACGAAGCCCCCCATGTAGGCGAACTGCATCAGCGCGGCTGCCACCATTGGCAGGGTGAAGTTGCGTCGACCGAAGTAGGCGAGCTTCAGAAGCGGTGCCTCCGAGCGGCGCTCGGCGACGATGAATAGCCGAACGCCGACTCCGCACAACAGGGCGAGGCCCAGGGCCACGGGGTTCGAAAATGCAGAACCCCATCCATCGGTTCGATAGCTGCCGAGAAAGCTCGTGATCGTCAGCAAACCAGCGAGTACCGCCAGTGCCAGGGTGGCAGCGCCCAGCAGGTCCAGCTTGACATCGTCCTGGGTTGGGGTTGGTCGGGCAACGAACCAGGCAACGACCAGGGCCAGAGCACTGACGGCTGCGAATCCGGCGAAGACCGGCCGCCAACCCTGAGAGTCGATGAGTGGACCGCTGACAACAACACCGATGACGGGTGAGCCGGTCATGGCGAAGTTGAACCAGCCGAGGGCGGTGGCCCGTCGTTCCACGCCATAGGCATGAATCATGAGCGACATTGCGTTGGGATTGACTAAGCCGCCGAAGACACCAAAGAGGACCCGGAAAGCAATGAGCGACGGAGCGTCCCATGCCAATGAACAGAGCACCGTGGTGACGACGCCGCCGGCCAAGCCGATGAGCAGCATCGGACGGTTGCCGTAGAGATCGCCGAGCTTGCCGCCGATTGGTGTGGTCACCGCGACGGCAACCATAAGCCCGGTGATGGTCCACGTGATGGTCGACACGCTCGAGTTGAGGTCGGTGGCGATGAGGTCGAGGGAGACGGTGACGATCGTCATCAACGAGCCGAACGCCATCACCGACAGCATGATCACCAACAACAACATGCGCTGATAGCGCTGCTGGTCGGGGGCAAGCTGCTCTCGCGGATCATCGAGCGTGGTGATTTGTTTCATGGATGACGTAGGAGTCGCACGCTGTGTCCGAGCGCAGGTGTCTCGAATAGTACGAAGGCCTAAGTAACGAGCCTACTGGGTTCGCTGCGCGTCGAGTTGTAATGGCGTCTCGACCAGACTCTGCAACACTCGGCCGACGGGGCCGTGGTCGTCGTACAGGGTGGCAGCCATGAGAGCGACACCGTTTCCGCCGTGTTCGGCCTGGGAATCGATGGCCAGCCATGGGCCCTCGGGGTTGCGGTGAAGCTGCAACGTGAGGTCAGGATTGATGTAGTTGTTTCCGTTCGGCCCCGGTTCCCATCCCGCCGCCGCCGCTAAGTCAGAGATAGTCGCCGCCATCACGAAGGGTGAGTTCGGCTGGCCGGCGATCAGTGGCGAGGTGAGTCGCAACCAGGTGGTACCCGGCCCCGCATCTTCGTGCGAGCCGGCAACGTAGCGAAGCTCGGAGGCATCGCAGTTGAACCCCGGGTCGGGATAGGTGAACTCGGTGTGGAGCCGAGGGTCGGAAATTTCCGTTGGGCGGGGCGGGGCTTCGCTAGAGATGGTGGGGGTGTCGGCGATGGTGGGGGTGTCGGCGATGGTGGGGGTGTCGGCGATGCTGAGCCACTGGGATGTTGATCGCGCCACGCGGGTTCCCTCATGGGAGATCTCGGCATCAACAATCATCGATCGTCTGCCTGGCTTGACGATGGTGGCCGCCACGTCCAACTCGGCCAGCGGGACGGCTCGAAGCATTTCAACCGTTAGTCGTGAACAGACAAAAGCCGAGTGCGGATCGACGCTCTGTGCCGCTTGTTCGGTTGTCCAAGCCAGCAGGCCGACGACGGGCCCACCATGAAGGGTCTCGAGACTCCAGGGTCCACGGCAGTAGTCGGTCGCACGAACTCGCGCACCGGTTGAGGAAGCTGAACCGACCTGATGAAAGAGGGCATTGTCGTCCATAGCAAGTGTGTACCGCGACTTAGAGCCCGTACCGAGCCGGTTCGGTACGGAGCCACTCCCCCACCCGTTCGCCGATCATGATCGACGTGAGGTTCGTGTTGGCCCGCGGAACCGTTGGCATGATCGAGGCATCGGCAACGACCAGCTGCTCGACCGTATGGCACCGACCGTATTGATCGACCACATTCATAGGATCGTCGGACGGTCCCATGCGGGCCGTGCCGCAGGGGTGATAGCCGGAGGCAGAAACTCGTCGGGCCAACTGCTCGAGATCGGCTCGATTCTGTCGGCCGGCATCGGGAAATCGAACGCGACTGATGAATTCGTTGAGGGGTGCGGTCTTGCTGACCTCGAGCGCGTCTTCCAACGCGTTGACGTGTCGTTCGATGTCCCGGTCGTTCTCACCGAAGTGCTGGGTGATGTGCGGCGGGGCGAACGGGTCGGCCGATGTTTGCCGGATCTCGCCCCGCCCGTCGACCTGTTCGAGGCTTGGCACCAGCATGAAGAGTGGGCCGTCGTCACGCCGCCCAGCTCGCGTCATCAGCTCGATGTTCACATCCATCGGCCGATCACTACCCCGGCTCGTATACCGGCAGATGGTCTGCACCAGCGGGAGGTCGGTTGCGCAGAACTCCGGAAACACGGGTTCGAGCAAAATGAACAGGGCTGGATGATCGGCCAGGTTGGCGCCGACACCCGGCGCGATGGCGATTGGGTCGATGCCGAGATGGTCGAGCTCCGTCTTGTCTCCGATGCCTGAGCGCACGAGAAGACCTGGCGTGTGTACAGCTCCCGTCGCCAACACGATCAGGTTGCCGTCGAGACGCTCGCCTTCGGCTGTTTCGATGGCTACTGCCCTGCCGTTGTCGACCACCACCCGGTTGGTTGTCGTGTCGGGTTGGATATCGAGATTCTCGCGGTGACGTGCGGCCGACAGATAACCAATGGCGGTAGAGATACGTAGCCGACCGAGCTTGTTCATTGCCATTGGGCCGACGCCAACAGCATCGGGTGCGTTCACGTCGTCACACGGGGGGAATCCGAACGCCTTTGCCGCTTCGATGAAGGCGGCCTGGGTTGGAACCAACTCGTCGTCTGTCCAACGCCGAATCGAGATGGGTCCGGCATCGCCGTGGTAGCTCTGACTACCGAAGTCGAGATCTCGTTCGAGCCGATTGAAAGCGGGCAGCACCTTCTCCCAAGCCCACTCGGGATTGCCAAGCTCGGCCCAATGGTCGTAGTCGGCGGGTATCCCGCGTAGAGCGATCGTGGTGTTCACCGCGGTCGAGCCGCCGGTTACTCGACCTCGAGGAAACGGATCGTTTCGGTTGGCAACGGAGGTATGGCTCAGGCCCCAGTCGTGATCGACGTAGGAGTTGTCATGTCCATCGCGCAGATCGTTTGGTAGGTCGGCCGCCAGCGGGTAGTCGGGCCCGGCATCGACCAGCAGCACCGAGCGGCCGGCGTCTTCGCTGGCTCGAGCAGCCATGGCGGCCCCCGCTGCTCCGGCTCCCACGATGATGATGTCCCAGCGTTTCGACACAGATACCCGATTCTTCGGTCGGCGGCATGCACGTGCGGCCAATTGTCCTTCGGCAGGCCCCCCGCGGCCAACTAACCTCCCCGCATGGCAGATCTTGTGATTCGGAACGCCACGGTTATCGATGGAACGGGGTCGCCCGGGTTCGAAGCCGACGTCGCGGTGTCGGGCGATCGGATCGAGGCCGTTGGTTCGGGTGTTGGCCACGGCAACCAGGTCATCGACGCCGACGGCATGGTGCTGGCGCCCGGATTCGTTGATGTGCACACCCACGACGACGGTGCCCTATTGCGATACCCCGGGATGGAGTTCAAGTTGGCGCAGGGCTGCACCAGCCTGGTCATCGGCAATTGTGGTTTCAGCGCCGCGCCTGCACAACCCGGAGAACCCGAGCCGGGTGGTCTCATCGGCGTCAGTCCAACCTGGAGTGACATGGCGGGCTTCGCCTCAGCGGTCGAGGCGGTGAATCCATCGGTTAACGCGGTGGCCCTGGTCGGACACAACACGATTCGCAGCCTCGTGATGGGCCCCCTTGATGCGGCCGAGGAACGGCGGGAACCAACCGCGGCTGAACTCGAGACGATGAAGGGCCATGTGCGAGCGGCAATGGAGCAGGGTGCCTGCGGTTTCTCGACTGGCCTCATCTACCGGCCAGGGCGTTTCAGTCAGACCGACGAGGTCATCGCCCTCGCATCAGAATCCGCCGCCTTGGGTGGCATCTATGCCACCCACATGCGCAACGAGGGCGATCGCTTGCTTGAAGCTGTCGACGAGGCCATTCAGATCGGTCGTGCAGCCGATCTCCCGGTGCAGATTTCCCACCACAAATCGGCCGGTCGTCGCAATTGGGGGAAGATCGGCCAGTCGCTGGCGAAGGTTGATGAGGCCAACGCAGCTGGCGCCGACATCACGCTCGACGTCTATCCCTATACCGCCGGTAGCGGTCCGATGGCGCAGTACTTCGATATCGAGAACATCGATCCCGTGCTGGCCGAGGTCATTCGTTTCGCCAGTTGCCCGGCCTTTCGCCAGTACGAGGGTCGCATGGCCGTGGATGTCGCGGCCGACCTCGGCGTACCGGTGACCCAGCTGATCCATGACGTGCTGGTCGCGCCCGAGGGCGACCGCACGGTGTGCATCCAGTTCATTATCGATGAGGTCGACGTCGAGGAGAACCTCCGGCATCCGCTCATGATGGTTGGCTCCGACGGCATTCCCGACCTCGGTGGCCGGCCTCACCCCCGCTTGTTCGGAACGTTCCCGAAGGTGCTTGGTCACTATGTCCGCGAGCGGGGCATTCTGTCGCTCGAAGAGGCGATTCGGCGTATGACGAGCCTGTCAGCTGATCGCTTCGGCCTCG
Source organism: Acidimicrobiales bacterium (assembly GCA_047638695.1). Taxonomy (GTDB): domain Bacteria; phylum Actinomycetota; class Acidimicrobiia; order Acidimicrobiales; family SZUA-35; genus JAHECQ01. Next base: position 51,861 of record JBLINY010000014.1, read on the forward strand.
TCGACCGAGGCAGAGTGGCCGAAGGCCAGTTCGCCGATCTGGTGCTGTTCGACCCGTCGACGATTGTCGATACTGCTACCTACGACGACCCGAAGCAGGAGCCCACCGGCATTGAGATGGTCGTTGTTAACGGTGCCGTCGCCCTGCGTCGTGGCACCCATACCGGTGTCGGCCGGGGTCGCATGCTTGCGTACGGCGTCTGAACGAGACGGCACCACAGCAGGACCGCCAGACAGGTTCGCCAGACGAGATAACCAGTCGAGGCAACCGGTCGAGGCAACCGGTCGAGGCAACCAGTCGAGATAACCGGTCGAGGCAACCAGTCGAGGAGTTACTGCCGCGCAGCGGACGAAGCTCCTGGGACGAACCAAATCAGAACGACGGCGACGGCTGAAGTTGTTGCCACTGCGCCATAAAGAAAGTTGAAGCCGAGCGCAGAGTCGCCAATGGCGCCGGCGGCCAGAGGCCCGAGCACGAGCGACACGCCGTAAAGAAGGGTGAGCACACCGAGAGCGTTCGAGAAGGCCCGGTCGCTGACGTGGTCGCGCAACGTCGCGCTGACCAGGACGGGAAAGGCAAAGGATGAGCTCCCGTTAAGGATTACCGACATCGAGGCGAATGGCTCGGCTCCGGGCAGGACCAACAACGAGGCCAGACCCATCATGGCCATAGCCGCAATCAGCACTGGTTTGCGGCCTACCTTGTCCGAGATTCGGCCCAGGCTGACGGCACCGAAGATGGCCGAAACACCGATCAGCGAATACAGGGTGGCGACGTGCGCTTCGCTGAATCCATCCGCGGTCAGTTTGGCCCCCAGGAATGGCGAGTAGCCCGAGATCATGAGGCCGAAGAGCACATAAGCCAACGTCAGCGGAACCCATCCCCTCACCTGTCGCAACGCCTGGAAGTTCATCTTCGTATCGGCCCGCTCGGTTGGTTCGGGTCGCATGAAGACAACAACGAGGGCGAAGACGGTGAACGCGAACATCGACGCCCCCGCCCAGATTGGGCGCCAGGCCATGTCGTTTTCGCTGATGTTGCGTACGACCCGTACGCACTGACCAACGATCACCAGGCCGAAGCCGATGGACGACGACATGAAGCCCATCACCGTTCCCCGCTTTTCGGCGCTGACCGCGCCGGTGGCGATGGCCGGCACGGACAGCCAGATGCCGGCGCTTCCAAGCCCAGCCATGGCCAGGCCGGCCGCCAACATCCAGAACTGATCGGCGACGGTGAGAAACAAGAACGCTCCACCGCACACCCACAGGCCGGTGAGCAGTGCAACCAAAGGTTCGATACGGCCTGCCACCTTGGTCATCACGGCCACGCCGAGCATGTACCCGCTGAAGGTGGCCGTCGCGCCCAAACCGGCCTGTTGGTTCGATCCGCCGAGCAGATCGTCCCGAATGCCGGTGAGCATGACTTGGTACGCCGTGCGCGACAGGGTGTGACTCACCATCACGCACAGCGCAGCCAGTGCAATCGTGCGTTTCATCTCATTCGACCGGTCATCGTTTTCGACCGGTCAAGGCCAGCTCATCGAAGGACTCAAGATGCGCTCAAGCGTGCATCCCGCCGTCGACGATGAACTCCTGGCCGGTGCAGTAACTGCTGTCATCCGACGCCAGGAACAACACCATTCGGCCAACCTCGGCCGGATCGGCCTCGCGCCCAAGGGGAACAGCCCGCAGCATGCGTTCCTTAGGGAAATCGGCCGTCATGTCGGTGTTGATGATGCCGGGGTGGACCGAGTTCACCCGCACATTGCTTGGCGATAGTTCTTTGGCTGCAACCTTGGTCATGCCCCGTACGGCAAACTTCGATGCGCTGTAGGCCATTGAACCGAAGACACCCTCGAGGCCAGCCACCGACGAGATGTTCACGATCGATCCAGCGCCTTGTTCGATCATCGCTGGTGCCACGGCCCGCATCCCGAGGAAGACGCCGGTCTGGTTGATGGCGATCACGCGGTTCCAGTCCTCGAGCTGGTAGTTCACCAAGCGTGATGCGTGCAGGATGCCGGCGTTGTTCACCAGGGCATCGATGCGGCCGTGGCGAGCAATGACGTCGTCGACCATCGAGGTCCAGTCGGCCTCGGAGCTGACGTCGTGGTGAAGGAAGTCGGCCCCGATTTCACCAGCCGTCTTCTCGCCGGCGTCGTCGAGAACATCGGTGAGCACAACAGTGGCTCCAGCATCGACGAACAATTGCCCTTCGGAAGCACCCTGGCCTCGGGCTCCTCCGGTGATGATGACGACTCGATTAGACATGTCTGGCATAGCGGCTTCTCCAGGGGTGCGAATGGGTGGATTGAGCGCTGACCGGGAAGGTGTCTCAGCAGCGATGTCACATACTGTTGCTCAGGGAGGTGCCAATACCAGCTCAGAATCCAGGATCATCGGCATCGAGGCCCAGGAGCAGGCGACCGGCCGTCTGCTGGTGGTAGGGCGCCACCATTGAGTGGGCGGCCACGGCGCGGGCGTCGTTGACGTGGCGACCCAGCGGACTGCTGGTGAAGTTCGATGTCGACCCTGCTTCGGACGCCAGCAGTTCGACGGCAGCGATACACGATGAAACGGCGTGTGTGCAGGCGAGGCGACAACGGGCATGGAGCTCTGCGGTAATTGGACGACCGGCGGTGGCGTCGTCCCACAGCTCATCGACCAGTTCTCGAACCCAGGCTCGACTCGACCCGACCAGAGCCTCAGCTCGGGCCATGGCTGCTTGGGCTGTCGCTCGTTCGCGCAACGTCGACTTGTGATAAAGCGGCTTCTTTGCCCCGGCGAGCTCGGCGAAGTCATCGAGAGCAGCACGCGAAATTCCTGCGGCCACACCGACTTTCGGGAACGGAAAACGGAGCCCCGATGGGAGCCGATAGAAGGGCGTGTCCGGCTTCGGAAGCCCGAAGCTGGGGTTCTCGCCAGCCAACTCGGACGGAACGAAGTGCCTTTCGAGAACGACGTCGTTGCTGCCGGTACCTCGTAGCCCGATGGTGTGCCACGTGTCGTCGATCGTGACGTCGGCGGTCGGGACAAGGACGAAACACAGCATCACCGGTTTGGTGCCGACGACAAGGTTTGCCAGCACCACCCAATCTGAAGCGGTGCAACCGCTGACGAAAGGCCAGCGACCAGTAATCTCCCACCCGCCGGGAACTTTCGTGGCCCGGCCCTTTGGTACACCCGAGCCCGCGATTACCGCTGTTGGGTTGGCGGCGAAGAACTCGGTGGCATGACCGGCATCGAGGTAGGCGCTGGTGATTCCCGCTTCCTCGTTGCAGGTCATTGCCGTCCACGCCAGAGATGCATGCACTTGTGCGATCTGCTCGATGAAATCCATGAACAGATGGGGGTGGACGGCATGGCCGCCATAGTCCGTCGGCACCATCAGCCGCATCAGCCCGGCATCTCCCAACTGCTTCATCACCGGCCGAGACGGACGGCGTTCGGTCTCGGCGGCATCGGCTGCGTCGGCGACAGCGGGCAGGATCGGCTCGAGCAGCGCGGTGAGTTCGGCGGTTTCCATTAGCTCTGCTCCCCCATTTTCATGAGGTTGCGACCGGAGCGATGCGTTCGCCCAGTTCTTCGATGGCTTGGCGAATGCCATCGGGGTTGCTGCTGGGTGGCGCCACGATCAGTCGATCGACTCCGGCTTCCTCCAGCTTCTTGACGTCATCCAGGGTGCCTCGTCGCGGGCTCCAACAACCAGCGGTGAACTCGATGGCATCTGGGTCGCGGCCATGGTCGATCGCCGCTTGGCGCATCACGTCTCGGATCTGAAGAAGCTCGTCGACGTCGCCGCCGCCGGGAAAGAAGCCATCGCCGTAGCGGCCGGCTCGGCGGGCCGCGGCCGCGCTGTGGCCGCCGATGATGATGGGTACGTGACCGGCCGGTGGCTTCGGATGCATCAGTGCGTTGTCGAAGTTGTAGAAGTCGCCGTGATGTGAAGCCTTGGGTTGGCTCCACAATGCCTGCATCACCTCCACCATTTCGTCGGTGCGCTTGCCTCGCTGGCGCCACGGAACATCGAGGATGTCGAACTCTTCCTCGAGCCAACCAACGCCAATGCCTAAATGGAATCGACCGTTGGAGAGCTGAGCCAACGTTGCTACCTCTTTGGCCAGCACGACTGGGTTGCGTTGCGGCAATATCAAGATGCCCGTTGCCAGGTTGATGCGGGTGGTTATGGCCGCCACATAGGTGAGCCACATCAGCGGGTCGGGCAGGTCCATGTCGTCGCTGAAGGGCATGCTGCCCGACTCGTCATAGGGGTACGTCGATTCGTAGCCATCGGGCACGACGACGTGCTCGATAGCCCAGATCGATTCGAGCCCTGCTTCTTCGGCCGAGGTGGCCAACGTGGCCGCGTGCTCGGGTTGGGCAAAGGCTCCGGTGTTTGCAAACATCACGCCAAATTTCATGGCGCGGACACTACTCGGCGACGCTTGCCTGCGGGGAAGTCGCCCGAGGGGCTCGAATGTTGGCCGAGCTGAGCAAGAAGACGCCAAGCACGACCAGCGCGCCGCCAGCGATCTCGACCAGCTGCAAGGTTTCACCCCTGATGAGAAAAGCCAGCACAACGCCGAACACCGGTGTGAGGTACGCAGGGGAAGCTGCCTGAGCCGCCGGGGCCTGGCGAACAATGGTGGCCATCAGAGCAAAGCTGATCGCCATTGCTGGTACCGACGCATAGAAGAGCGGCACGGCCAAACCGACCCCAAAGTCCATACCGCCCATCCCCTCGAACGTGAGCGCGACGGGAAACAGAACGGCAGCCGACATGAATAGTTGCACGGCGACGAACATCACGGGGCTCACGCGGCTGACATCTCGCCGCTTCATCATCACCGTGCCCATGGCCCACGAGGTGGTGGCAATCAGCAGCAACCCGATCCCGGCGGCGCTGGTCTCGCCAGCCAAGGCCGGGGATGCCAGAACGGTGGCGCCAACGACGCCAAGCATCAGACCCATCAGCGCCAGACCCCGCAATCGTTCGCGCAGGATCAGAAAAGCCAGAAACGCGGTGAACAATGGCATCGAGCTCGAAAGCAGGGCGCCGACCCCAGCGGGCACCTTGTTCACCCCCATCACCAGCGTCATGCTCGAAATAGTCGTGATGCACACCGAGACGATGAAGATGCTGACGAAGTCGTAGGCCCGTGACGGCAATCGTTCGCCGGTCGCGAGGGCAAACGCCATCAGGAAGATGCCACCGACGATGGTGCGGAAGGCCGTGATCATCATCGGCGTTCCGTGGACCAGCGCGAATTTTAACGCCGTGTAGTTGCCGCCTATGAGAAGGGCGATGAGGAAGATGACGGCCAGCGTCACCTTAGGGCTGAGAGGGGCGCCCTTTGACCGGCTGGCCGCGGGAGCGGTAGTGACGACCGAGCGCAAGGCGCCCGACGATAACTCAGGCCGCGACGCTCCCGGAATCAGCGATTGGATCTGCTCGCCCTCCTCAAGCCCGAGGGCCGTGGTCCTCGCTGGGTGGGAGCTCCTTTACCTGTGTTACTTGGTAGCGCATGCGGGCGGCCAGCTCTTCGGCCTGTCGATGATCGAGTGCGAACCAGAATCCCAGATCGAGGTGAAGATCGGGGGCCGCCGTGTCGAGGTGGGAAGCAACGACCGTCAGTTCATCATCGCGAATACTCACCGGAGAGCTCTCCGCTATCGATCGTAGAAGTCGTAGTGTCTGGGCGATGGTCTGCAACACGTGGGCGTTCGAGGCACCCTCGGGGATGTCGATGTCGGCCCAGCCCAGACTCAGTGAGTGGTCATCATGGCTTCCGGACGGCCGACCCCCCATCAGTCGTTCGACATCGAGGCCATACAGTTCGGCCAGGCGGGCCAGAACATCACTAGGCGGTGTCCGCATTCCGGACTCGTAGTCGTCGATCGTTCGTTCCGTCAGCCAAAGCACTCGAGCGACGGAGGCTGGTGTGTAGCCCAGCCGCTTGCGAGCCTTTTCAAGGTGGGTGCCAATAGGGACACCGCCACGTTTCGATGAGTCAGGTGTGGCGTAAGTCTTTACCGGTACAAGCTCTCCGCGAGACTGCAGGGGATCAGGCGTGGGGTTGGTCATGGTGCCACCACCGAGATGAATGACCCGATGGCGCCGGCCGCCGGCGTGACATCAGCGGCAGTCAGCGCATCGACGGTGAATTGCACGCTCACGACGGCGGAGGAGTGAGGCACCCTATGAAGATTCCACAACGAGAGTGTGCAGGTCCCCGAAGAGTTCGAGGTGCACTGCCCGCTTTCCACCTGGGTCGAACCGTCGATATAGGTCTTGATCCATGTACCGGTGATCTCACCATCAAGAATTGGATTGCCGGAGACATCGGTAATGGCGACGTCCACCACCGTTGTCCATTTCTGGCTGCCCTGCTGGCTGACGGTCGCACTCAGCGCGACTGACGCCTCGATCGATCCGCCTGCCGCACCACCACCGCCGCCGGGCGGGAGGACAGAACCACCTCGGCCAGAGTAGCTGCTGTATTCCTCCGGAATTCCCACTCGGCCACCGGCATCATTCAAGGCCTCTGCTTCCGACTCCTCGATCTGGCCGACCACCGCCGTCAGCGCGACCATGAGCAGCCCAGTCAGGAACGCGTACTCGACCACCGTGGCGCCCCGTTCTCGAGACCGGGCGCTGTTCTTCCATTTGTGCATTGGTGCTACCTCGTGAGCTCGATGAAGCGGTTGGTGCCGTACTCGTTCGGGGCATCGTCCTCAGCTAGCCCGTTGGGCAGGCTTCCCCGGGGAAAAACGAACGCCGTCAGCGCGCTGGCCTTGTCCGTGTTGACGTTCGAGGTGTAGCCAACACCGGGGTCGAAGGTGACGTCACAGCCCGAGTTAGAGCAATTGCCGCCGTAGACCCGTTGCAGGAACACGGCTCGGAAACCACCGATTCTGACCATGGCGTTTCCGCTCGGGAAGGTGGGGTCGACGAGCTCGGGAACATAACCAAACCGAGGAGACGCCTGAACGTCGAGGATGTCGTTGACCTCGCGGTCGGTATCTCGGCCGAAGATGGGATCGGTGCAGTAGGCACCGACGCCGCCGCAACCAACCGGTGGGTCCGCTGGCGACAAGGCGCCGTGGTCATCCCACGACAATCCTTGGAAGTGGGCGAGACATCGCTCGACCAATCGGATCATGCGGTCCTCGACCGGAATGAGAATGAGGTGATTAGCGACGCCGAGCGGCAGGGCCGTCATATCTCCGTCGTTGTCGATGTTCAAACCTCCGGCGACGCCGACGAATTGATTGGTCCGGCACGAGTCCGGGACGTCGGCTGTGTTGGGAAGGGAGCTGTCGAGAAACTCCCACAGCGGGGTGTCATCCAGGGTCGCACCGGCGACACTCGTCGTTCCGAACCATGAGATTTCGTCGACACGTCGCAGCCGAGACGGTCCGCCATCGGGAAAGGTGTCGGCCCCGAACAGTGCGGCTCCCAGGTTGTTGGGCGTGTTGCCGGTGGTCGTCGTCATGGCGTTGGGCCGGGCGATGGTCCCGCAGCTCGTCGTATCGACAACGTCGACGGTTCCGTGCGGTACGTCGTCCCAGATCGATAGGTCGTGATCGATCCCCTGGGCCGTATTCGTCACGAACTGAGTACCGGTGCCGTTGCAGTCCGTTGTCGTCCCCATTTGCGAGTTGCCCCACAGCCCGAATGTCACGACGCCGAAGTTGCCAGAAGTCGCGCCCGAACACTTGTCATCGGGCACATTGCCGGCTCCCACTTTCAGGCACTCGTAGTTACCGGCCGCCGACGTCACCGCAAACGGCAATATCGGGGCTGCTCCGAGATCAGCAATTTGGGCCATGGCGGTGTGGCTCAGTTCGTCGACTCCGGCGAGTCCTGCAAACGCAGTCTCGAAGCTGCGTGTAGGCAGACGGAGGCGGAGTTGGCTCCATGAGGTGTCGTGAGACAAACAATTGGCGGCCGGATAGATGGTCCAGCCCGACGGCAGCGTCGGAGTAGGACAGGTGTTGAGATCGGCGACGGTGAAGGTCGTTCCGAGGTTGTCGTTGAGGTTGTCGACAATGGCTGTCGACATGGCCGCGTTGCTCGACCGCGACATGGCGCCGGCGATGATGGCGACGTCGGCGGCGCTTTGGTCCTGGCGACGATGAAGCGACAGCATCCCGATATCGAGCACCAACGCTGACATCAGAAGAAGGACGAACATCAGCACGATAGCGACGGGGAGCACGACGCCTCGTTCACCGTGGCGATCGGTATTGGCTGATCGTCTGACCGGCAGCCGATGGCCTACGGGCATGCTTGTTGTCCGCTTGTGTCGTCCCAGGTGATCGTCCGTTCCAGACGAAACTTGACCTCGCTCGAGGGAGTATTGCCATCGAGCATTGGGGCGAAGAAACCGGTGAGCTGCTCGAGATCCCTCTCAACCCGCACCGTTGCCGTCCCACCGGTACTGCGGTCGGTGCCATCGACGGTCAAGGTCACGCGGCTGACGGTTGGATCCTCGAGGCGAGCGCACACCTCGGCCACGATCAGGTCCGTCTGGGTCAGGCCAACGTCAGCGGTTGGTTGATAGTTGACCGCAGCGAGCCGAGCAGCCTCCCTGGTCCCGTGCCGAGTGTCGATTACCTGCGTGAACATCCACCCAAAGTCAATAATGCCGAACAGAATCAGAAAGAGAAACGGACTGATAAGTGCGAACTCCACAAGGGCAGCCCCCCGTTCCTTCGCACGATGAAGAGTTCGTAGCATTGGCACTCGCACCCTTTTACTTGAGCCGACTTACCCAAGCGAGAACTGCATCGGCCGCTGTCGGACCGAACTTGAGCGCGAATGGGCCGAGAGCCCCAGCCGATGGGGAGTCCGACTACCTAGCGAGGGGTCGCGGTCCGCCTGCCAGCGGTACTCGTTCAGGCGATGGCGAGACAGCTAGACAGCTAGACAGCGGCGAGGTCACCAATGGTCGGAGCGGTCCAGCTTTTCAGCTCGGGCATCACCTTGTCGGCGAACAGCTCCATGTTGCGTCGGCCTTCGCGATACGGCATGCCTGCGTAGGCGAAGTTCGGAAAGAAGGCAGCCATGTTGATCTTCTCCTTGATCACCTCGAGCTTCTCCAACACCTGGGCCGGTGTCCCGAAGGGCATCAGCTTCACGAAGTCCTCGGCCGCGCCGGCGGCTCCGTGACGGTCGATGTACTTGGTGATGTTGGTGTAGAACTCGTAACCGCTGACCCCATCATGAGGTGCTGCTCCGAACTCGTAGTGCTTCAGTACGGTGCCGTAGTAGCCGCCGATGTACTTGTACGCCATCTCCTCGGCTCGGTCAGCGCTTTCATCAACGAAGCAGAATCCTCCGCATAACGGGGCGGGTGCCTCGACCCCGTTGGTCGTGCGATACACGTCGTGGTAGGTGGCGAAATCTTGCTCGACCACGTCCCACGGTTTCTGGGGGATCACTAGCAGGCCAATACCAAGCTTGGCCATGATCGGCATCGATTCAGGCGAAACGGCGGCGGCGAACGTGCGGCCTTTGAACGACCGTTGCGGGGCGGGGCGAATATCGCGGCGGGGCTGGCTGACGAGGTCGCCCTCGTACTCGACGTAACCCTGTTCGAGGCCGGACAACACGGCCTCGGCCGTCTCGACAAAGCGTTCGCGGCTGGTGTTCATGTCGACGCCGAATCCTTCGTACTCGACCCGAGCGAGGCCCCGACCAATGCCGAGAATCAGCCGGCCACCCGAAAGATTGTCGAGCATCGTGATCTGCTCGGCCACCCGCATTGGATCGTGCCATGGCAACACGACGACGCCGGTGCCCAGCTGGATTGTTGAGGTCTTGCCAGCCACGTAGGTAAGGAACTGCAACGGGTCGGGGCACATCGTGTAGTCGGTGAAGTGATGCTCGACACTCCAGATCGAGTCGAATCCCCGTTCCTCGGCCTCCACTGCCATGGCTACTTCTTGTTGCCACACATCAGCGTCGCTTAGTGCGTCCTCTGGATTCTGAAACGCAACACCCATTCCTACATGCATGACGGCCCCTGTCGTTGTTGGTCATCAACCGTAGGCGCGCCCGTTAGGCCAGACCGAGTTGATCGAATTCGAAGTTGCCCCCGACCATGGTCGCCACGACGTTGGTGGCGGCGATGGCGTCGGGGTCGATCGTGGTTATGTCCTGATCGAGGACGGTGAGGTCGGCGAGCTTGCCAACCTCGAGTGATCCCTTGTCGCGTTCGTCAAAGGCGGCATACGCCGAGGAAAGTGTGTAGGCCCGGATCGACTCTTCGGGAGTGAGTGCCTCGTGAGGATTGAAGGGCTCGCCGTCGGCCGTCATCTGGTTTACGAGGTCGTGTATGCCTAGCAACGGAGCACCGTTCACCACTGGCCGATCGCTGCTGCCGGGCACAACGACCCCGGCGTCGAGGAAGGAGCGCTGCCGGTAACAATCTCCGCGACGAGAGCCGATAGCGCGAGCCATGCCGTCGCCGATCTCGCTGATGAAACGGGCCTGCGGGATCGGGATAACTCCCATGGCCGCGATGCGGGCAACGTCGCGTTCCTTGCACATGCCGCAGTGTTCGATGCGATGGCGGGTGCCTTCACGCGGTCGCCGTCGCTGCGCTTCCTCGAGAGCGTCGAGCACTGACGAGACGGCTCGATCACCAATGGCGTGGGTCGCCACCTGCCAACCTGAGCGATGAGCTTTGAAGATGAGATTGTGAAGCTTTGCCTCGTCCATCTGAAAGTAGCCGTTGTTACCGGGTTCGCCCTCGAAGTCTTCGAACATGGCGGCCGTGCGACCGATCAACGAACCGTCGGCGAAGATCTTCACCGCGCCGAACTTCAACCATTCGTCGCCAAAGCCGCTGTGCATACCGAGATCGAGTGCGAACGGTTCGTCGTCGTCCTCGTGATGGTCGCTGCTGTGCAACGTCTCGACCGCTGGCATCAGCGTCACCCTGACCCGCAGCCGACCCGAACGGCGGGCTTCTTGGTACGCGGCCAACTCGAGCGGCTCGCTTGTTCCGAGGATGCCACCAACGCCGGCTTCTTGGCAGCTGGTAATGCCCTCGCTGAGGTAGCGATCGGATGCGGCGCCGAGATTCTCGACCATGTCGGCGATAGCTCGAGGGTGTAGGAGGGCCCGGGCCAGAGTTTGCGCCTGTTCTTCAAGCAGGCCGTTCGGCGTGCCATCGTCGCCAAGGGCCACCACTCCCCCCTCGGGTACCGCTACCTCCCCGACTCGGGCCAGCCTCATTGCCGCGGTGTTCACCACGCAGAAGTGACCACTGGTGTGGTTTAGCAGCACAGGGTTGTCGGGGCTGACCGCATCGAGTTCCTGGCGTGTCGGGTGTCGCCGCTCGGCCAACTTGTTGTCGTTGTACCCCGTGCCGATAACCCAGACTCCCTCTGGCGTCGCCTCGGCCCGGGCTCCGATCGCAGCCACGATCTCCTCGATCGAGCGCGCGACTTCGGGCTGGATGGCGACCTCGTTCAGGGTGGCGCCGTATCCGCCCATGTGATTGTGGGCATCGTTGAATCCGGGAACCACCGTGCGGCCTTCGAGATCGATAAGCCTTCTTGCCCCAGCGTCGACGAATTCGCCTGCATCGCCGACCGCAACGATGCGGCTACCTACAACGGCCAAGCTGCCAGCTCGAGGCCGAGAGTCGTCAACCGTGATGAAGTTGGCGTTGTCGATGACAAGATCGGGTCGCATTCGCAGACCCTACCTTTCGGCCCGACGGCCACTGTTCTAGAAGCGGCGACGGTCGAAAGAGCTCAGTTTTGTAGCTCTAAGACCTTCGAGACCGATTCGACCGCGCTGGGCCAGCTGGAAGGTTGAAGGAGCGGACGCACAACGAACTTCGAGAATCCGACCTCGAGAAAGCCCTCGAGTTTGTCGGCGAGGCCCTCGGCCCCGACACCGACGAAGTCTTCGGCTTTACCCTCGGGTCGACGTGTGGCGACAGCGGCTCGTACCTCGTCGGTCATCTCGTCGACCCACTGCACGTTCATGCCGAAATGTTCCCCGTCGATGGCTCGCCCGGCTGCGGCTGCAGCGGCGTCTATTGCCAGTCGCGCCTCGTGCGCCTCGGTTGGCGTCACCATTCCTGGCATCCAGCCTTCGCCGATCTTGCCGCACCGTCGCAGGGAGGCCGGCACCATCCCACCGAGCCATACCTCAAGCGGATCTTGGTGCGGACGCACGGCTAACGTTGTGCCCGAGTACCGGTGAAATTCGCCCTCAAAGTGGAGTTCGTCGCCCGACCACAGCGTGCGCATGATGTGCAGCGACTCTTCCAACATGCGCGAGCGGGCCGATGCCTCAACCGCTTGGGCATCGAGTTCAGCCGGTTGTCGCAGACCGAGAACGGCCAGCAGCAACAGGCGACCCTCAGAGAGCTGGTCGAGTGTCGCCAGTTCTTTTGCCAGTCGCACCGGGTCGCGGCCAGGAACAATCAGGTGCGTGCCGACCTTCAGTCGCTGACGGCGGCCGGCGGCCACGCTGAGTGCAGCGACCGGATCGAGCACTCCCGAAGTGATCACGTCGGGAATCCAGATCGAGTCGTACCCAAGGTCATCGAGGGCATCGACTAACCCCAAGAATTGCTTCGGGTCGTCGGCCACTCCCGGGCCAGCGGCAACACCAATGCGTACCTTCACCACTCCTGTCTAACGGCTGGACGTTGTTCTCGGCCAGCTTTCGCTGGACAGCCGCCTACTGGACAGCCGGCTAGACGGGCGCAAAGCTCCAGGCCATGACAGACGGACCAATCATCCCACCCGGCCAAGAGAAGACGTATGAGCGGTTCCATTTCGCTCCCGCGTACCGCGTTGGGGACATGCTGTACGTGTCTGGTGTAATCGGAACCAACGAGAAGGGCCGCGCACCCGAGGATGCGAGCGAAGAGTTCACCAACACGTTTGCTAATTTGGGCTCGACTCTTGAAGCAGCAGGGTCTTCGCTCGATGGAATCGTGGAGATGACATCGTTCCACGTCGACATGGACAACACCCTGGGCGCGTTCATAGCCGCCAAGGACGTCGCCATCTCCGAGCCGTATCCGGCGTGGACGGCTATTGGCTGCACCGGTCTCGCCATCCCCGGTGCTCGGGTCGAGGTGAAGGTAACAGCGAAGGTCGTATGAGTCTTTCACCGCGGTCTAGCCGGGTGCTCAGATGAGCGCCGGCTAGTCGCGCGGGTGGTCAGCGTTGTGTTCGCGGATGGCCTTCAGAATGCCGCGGCCCGCCGCTTCCATCAGCTCGGTGTTGTCGTTCCGTAGGAACGTCTCCGACCGTTCGACCGGCACCAGTGATTGCTGAATCTTCGGCACCACATAGCGCTTGAACATGTCGTAGCTGCGCATCGTGGCCTCGTGGCTGGCCCAGTCGTGCATGAAACCGACCAGGGTGCCGAACCCGCCCGTCAGCTCGTTTAGCTTCTGGATCGACTCGGCCACGTCGTCGGGGCTGCCGATCATGGCGCCGCCTCGCGAGATCATCTTCTCAATGAATCCGTCGGCGTTCTCTGGGTCGACCCGCTCGCTCCCGGGGCGAGCCAGGGTGTCGACGTTGTACTCGTTGTGCCAGTGCAGCAAGCCATGGCGCACCTCGGCGATGGCCTGCTCACGCGTCTCCGCAACATGCCACGGCATCATCACACGCCAGTTGTCGCGGCTCACCGTGCCCCCGGTCTCTTCGGCGTAGGTTTCGGCGAAACCCCACTGGGTTGGCAAGGCGGCCAGACCTGCCTCGGAATAGCTGGCAACCGAGATCACGCCGAGGCTGTGCTTCCCAGCAAGCTTCATGCCCGAAGGGCTGATGGAGCTGGCGGTAACGATTTCGAGTTCGCGACCCTGATATGGCTTTACCTGCAGGAAGGCCTTGTTGAGCTCGAACCAATCGCTCTTGTATGTCAGCGGTTCTTCTGCGGTCAGCAGCTGTTTGACGATGCCGATTGCTTCGTCCTGGCGGTCTCGCAGCAGTTCGGTGTCGATGCCGAAGGCGCGAGCGTCGCTTGGCAGCGCACCGGGGCCGGTGCCGAGAATTGCTCGTCCGCGAGACAAATGGTCGAGGAACGCGATGCGACCGGCAACGTTGTACGGGTGGTGATAGGGAACCGAGGTTACGCCGGTGCCCAGCTTGATGTGGTGGGTTCGCTGAGCGGCCGCGGCCAAGAACATTTCGGGGTGACCAATAGTCTCCCACCCGCCACTGTGATGTTCGCCGACCCAGACTTCGTCGTAGCCCAGCTGATCGAACGTTTCGCACAGGCGCAGGTCGCGCTCGAATTGAAGTGTGAGGTCTTCGCCAACCGGGTGGTGGGGAGCGATGAACACGCCGAATCGCATAACTGCTTCTCCTTGCTCTGCCGCGGATGGGTCGCGGTCGTGATCCGACGTTACTGTGCTCGCCCGTGGCCAAACGAAAGCGCCGAGCGCTCATCCCCACCGAGCCGTGTCCATGCGGTTCCGAGGTGTTGTATTCCGATTGTTGCCTGGCCGTCCACCATCAACCATCGTCGGCCATAACGGCTGAGACGGTCATGCGAGCTCGCTACACGGCTCACGTCGTCGACAACGTCGACTACTTGCGGGTTTCTTGGCATCCCGACACCTGTCCGGATGAGATGGCGGTGACGGGCACAAACGAACGTTGGCTCGGCCTCGAGCTGCGGTCGGTCGAGCAAGGCGGCGCCCTCGATG